>DAOWJX010000047.1 GCA_030640155.1 Candidatus Aegiribacteria sp.
AATCCTCCGTATTGTTTTGCTTCGCTTTTGTTTGCCTTTCTTGCAGATATTATTCGAATCACTTTGCTCTTCTCTCTGAAGCAATGGCAGACAACCAGCAATTTTAGTGTAGTCGACATACCCAATAGTATGAAGCGATCCTCTTCATCGGAATGATCTGGGTCCTGAATCATTCTAGCAAACCCATCTGTGAAAGCAGTGACTGCCTCCTTGAAAGATATGCCATGTTTCCGGATATTTTTCCGGTTTTTCTCAGAATCCCATTCAAAACTTATCATATGTACATTGTATGTATGACTACCAGAAATGTCAAGTACCTCCTGGTCTTATTTCTGATTTAACAATGATTGAACAGCTGCTGTTAAAGTAAGGAGCGAGTTTAAATGCATGGTCAACTGAAAGAGTACGAGAAATATCAAAAAGAACTGAATCTTATGAATGAGACACACATACCGCACATATTCTGATGGGTTAATCACTATCTGTTCCTGCAGCGACCGTGTTATGCTGATTATTTGGATAATTGGGAATGTCCCGTTGATTAGTTGATACGTAATAGATCTGAATGAGGACATAACTTATAACCTCTATTTTCATCGTGTTTACCTTTACCGTTACTCTCATTCTTCTTATCATCAGAAAAGACATTTTATGAAAAGAGGCTGAATGAAAAACTTGACACCATTTCTAATGCTGTTGGCAATCACATTTACTTCCATAGCAGATATGGGTTTCTTTGGCTCAATCGCCCAGAATCCTGTTCCAGCTGATACTTTACAGGTACACCCGTTCATAGAACTCACATGTGAAGATGTTGTAATAGAAGTATTTCCTGGTGGTGAAGCGGAGATCACAGCCGATTTTCTTTTCACCAATACAGGGCAGGCGGACACAGTTATCATGTACTTCCCGATAAGCGTCATGGTTCCTACGATCAGTGTTTTGTGGTCACTGGAAGACATATCGGATCCGATAACCAATCCTTCCGTCAGCGTGAACGGTATTCCGGTAGATGTTCATCCGCTTCTTTCATCAACATGGTCCATCCTGGGTTTGCGCCGTCTAAGCTGGGAGGATATCCTGGATACTGTTGACCCGCTTTCCGATATTGAACCGGATGCCTATGAGGAATTCTTCTATATGATTGCCCCGGAGTCCTGGGATTCACTCGATGTGATGAATTCTGTACTTGCTGATTCAATAAGCGTCAGGGATCGTATTATCCTTAGTGCTTCCAGCAGTCATGCCTGCTGGACTGTTCCTTTCAAAGCAGGTGAGCAGGTTCTGGTTGAATACAGTATGGAATATTTCCTGGGTCATGACTTTACTGAATGTTCTTATGATCTCACTTATCCGCTCTATACCGGAGCATCCTGGTCCGGTCCCATAGGGAATGGGCGGATCACTGTCATTCCACGTGGAGATCTGGGGATCAAGCACTTTCTAAGCTGGAACTCGACCTCCATGCCCGAGGCGATATCCGTTGAAAATTATTCATTCGTGCCGCTCCCAGCAATTGTTTGCGCTCCAGGGTTCGAGTTAACACGCCTTTCGGACATTAAGGGTTTGGAGATAGAAGATGCTCTGGTCTGGTTATTCCATGATTTCGAGCCAGTGGTTTCAAGGAGAGGATGGATGTACTATTTTGAAAGTTCGACTGATCAGGATGCAATATATCACGCTGAAATGTATGAAGATAGTACTGCCAACTGGCCTTCAGGCCTGCGAGTGATAGTTAATAATGGCGGGTTGAAGTATCTGTAATCCACGGAAAGATACAACAATCAGGAAAAGATGATAGAATGGATGGAATATTAAGCATCGTATTTCTTGAAGTGGGAGGGCGCAAATTGTGGAATATTTCATAGATGAGAAAGGGAAGTACGTCTTCAAAGGAAGTACAGCTGGTGCATCCCGGCGGATATTTACCCTGGTTATCATAGCCACTGGTGTAATGATGGTGGGAGTATCTCTGACGCTCTACTTCAGTATGCAGAAGCAGTCGTTCTCATCCTTTGATCCAGTCGTCCCATTCATTCCATTAATGACATTCCCTTTTACCCTTATCGTACTGCTTGCTGTGGTTATTCCGGCTCTGTTCTATAGATAGTGAGAATAATAACGGACCAGGGGCAGTATGATCTGATGGCTGACCGCAGCGAAATGAAGGCAAGAGGATTCGCGAATGAATTTTCTTCACTCATTTCCAGATCTGTAGATGACCTGACAAGAGGAACGTAATCCTGTAAAAGAGCGATTGATCTATTGTTAGAATCCTGGTGCGATATTCTTGACTGTTTCGGGCTGAGAGCATATTATTTTGGTAACTGATCGCAGTAGTATCTATACTGAAAAAAGTAGTTATTGACATGGTCTTTCACATATTATTAGATATTCGAATATTCGAATATTAGAATTTAAGTTATCTTTCGCTTGAGCTATCTCTGACAGAGTTGATCAGGCAGCAAACTATCACTACTTCTGTAATCAGAAGTTACAGAATATTGTGGTGTTTGTAAATTTCCAGGCAAGCATGTACGGGGGAGAATGAAAGAAAAGGCTGGGGCAGAGTTTGTTCCTTCAATCGTGGGTTTTCTTTGCAATTGGTGTACCTACGCAGCAGCAGACCTTGCCGGTTCATCGAAACTCGCGCTTCCACCTTCGTTCACTGTGATAAGGGTGATGTGTTCCAGCAGGATCGACCATAACCTTCTTCTTTCAACTTTTTTCAAGGGGGCCGATGGTATTCTCGTTGCTGGGTGTCATCCTGGTGATTGCCATTACGGTGAGGGTAACTATTACGCCAGGCGAAGGTTTGCCCTGCTGAAAAAGATCATGGAGACACTTGACCTCGATCCGGAAAGACTGCAGCTCTCCTGGGTATCTGCAGCAGAAGGAAAACGCTATGCAGAGGTTGTCAACGAATTCACGGATAAGATAAAGGAACTCGGACCTAGTCCCATAAAAAACAGTACTCGTTTTTGACAGAGAGTAGATAACATGCCTCAAACCGGGAATGTTCTTGTTATTGGTGCCGGAATCGCCGGGATGAAGGCGAGTCTCATGCTCGCCGGAGCTTCAAATAAGGTTTACCTTGTGGAGAAACTCCCCATAATCGGCGGAAAGGTCATCAAGAACGAAGAGAGTTTTCCCAATCTTGAGTGCTCCACCTGCATGGTCGCTCCCATACAGCAGGATGTACTGCAAAATCCCAATATTGAAACCCTTACATACAGCCTTGTAGAAAAGATCGAAGGCAGTATGGGAGATTTCAGTGTCATTATCAGAAAAAGAGCCAGATACGTCAGCATGACCGACTGCATCGGATGTGGAATGTGCTATGAACCCTGTCCAGTATCCCTTAAGAACGAATGGGAAGAGAATCTGATTGACAAAAAAGCAATATACGTTCCCTGTTCCGGGTCGCTGCCGAATGTTCCTGTAATTGATTCCGAACACTGCCTGAGACTCAGCAGCGGGGAGGAGTGCAACCTCTGCGTGGAGTCCTGCGCATTCGAGGCGATCAACCTTGATGACAGCGATGAAGTTATGGAAATAAAAGTCGGAGCTATCATACTGGCAACCGGATCATCGACTTTCGACCTTTCATCAATACCGGATCTCGGATACGGCACAATACCCGGAGTATATGCTCCGATGGAGTTCGAGAGACTGTTCGCGTCAAACGGCCCGACACTCGGTGAGATAAAACTTCGCGAATCCGAGAAGGTTCCGGAAAGTATTGCGGTGATTCATTGTGTCGGACGCAGGGAGCTGAAGTACTGCTCCGCTGTGTGCTGCATGTACTCATTCAAATTCGCGAGGTTTCTGAAGCATAAGATCCCGTCAGCCCATGTTTTCAATATCTATTCGGACGCCTGTGTCCCTGGAAAGAGTTACCAGAGTTTTTACAGGAGCGTAGAAGGGGTAGATACCGAGATGATCTACACTTCGTCTATCGGGGATGTATCTGTTTCAAAGAGCGCATCGGGACTTAAGGTAGCATATTCGGATGGTGCAGGAGCTATGAAAGAATTAAACGTTGATATGGTGATACTTGCAGCCGCTCTTGTTCCCGACGATGACGTAGTTGAACTCGCAAAAATTGCCGGAGTTGATCTTGATTCCCGAGGATTCATTACGACAGTGCTGGACGGAAGCGGATCCATGGAGACCTCAAGAAAAGGGGTATTCGTCGCCGGCACAGCGGAAGGTCCGAAAGATATTCAGAATTCGGTCATACAGGCAGAATCCGCAGCCGGACAGGTCATGGGTATCGTAACATCTCAGGCTTCCAGCTCATGAAAGAATTTGAAATGCAGGAATCGGGACAGGATAGAAAGCTCAGAGCAAAGGTCGGGGTCTACATCTGTGAATGTGGTCCTAATATCGCAGGGAAGGTAGATCTTGATAAAATCCTCGCCGATCTGTCCGAACTGGATGATTATCAGGATGTTGAGCTGGTCGTTAAGAAGTACGGATTCCTCTGCTCCGGACCGGGAAAGGAATTCCTCGTGGAGGAGATAAAAAGCAACGGCTTCACACATCTGGTCATAGGTGCCTGCTCACCGCGCGATCATGATTCGACTTTCATGGGTGTATGCGAGAAAACAGATCTCAATCCTTATCTGTACCGGATCATCAATATTCGGGAGCACTGCACCTGGGTGATAGACGATAAAGAAAAAGCTACTGATAAGGCGTTCAGTTATATACGTGGAGGTATTTCCAGGGTTCTACGCCAATCCGAACTGTTCGAGAAACCGCTGGATATCAATCCGGATGTACTCGTTATCGGGGGTGGAATAGCAGGCATGGAAGCAGCTCTTTCGCTATCAGGTAAGGATAGACGGGTATTCCTCGTGGAGAAGACAGATCAACTCGGAGGGATATCCCTTGATCTGTCAGGATTGCTTCCCGGACAGGGTTCCGTAATCAACAAGAAGATAGAATCCATCAAGGAAGACAGGAACATAAGGCTATTTCTGAACACCAGGGTCGAGAATGTTATCGGTTTTCTCGGCAACTTCGAGATAGAGCTTCTATCAATAGAGAATGCTGAAACAACGGAGATAATGGCAGGCGCGATCGTAGTGGCAACAGGTAGTGGACTTTTCGAACCGGGGAACAGTGATCACTACAGCTATGAAGGTTCGGATGAAGTGTATACCTCTCTTTCAGTCGAGAAAATGTTCACCGGAGAAGGCGGAGTTAAGCTGCGTTCAGGCGATCAGCCCTCAACAGTAGCTCTGATACATTGCGTCGGAAGGGAAGAGAAGAATTACTGTTCCGGAATATGCTGCAGTTACATGATGAAACTGGCAGGGTTTTTTAAAAATCAATCCCCTGATATTCAGGTTACGGAATTCTACAGAGATCTCTGCCTTCCACAAAAGGACGATCAGGAACGTTTCGCCGAGACTGAAGCAGCCGGTGTTGAATTCATCCGTATTAAAGATATCAGTATTAAAGGTACCGATGTCAGTTTCGAAAAGATGAACGGCGATAAGAGCAATCAATCTTTCGATATGGTAGTCCTTGCCCCA
>DAOWJX010000265.1 GCA_030640155.1 Candidatus Aegiribacteria sp.
AGTATATCAGCAAAACCATCAACGGTATCAGCCTGAATTTCAATACTGCCGAAATACCCAAGATTGAACAGAGCTGAAGGTCCACGCTGAATATCCCTGCCCGTAAAAGCGTCTCCTGGATTGAGTCCGAAAACACGTAATATCAGGCTGTCACTAACAAAGGAGTTGCCGGTTACATCTATCGATCCCACTTCAAGAGCGACCGATACTGATATCAGGGCAACAAGAAGAATTATGAAGTTATATCTCAATTCTCGACTCTCCCATGTATTGTTTTCGTGTTGATTTCTTCCGTACTTCGAGATTCAGGAATCCTGAACAGAATTCTATTCTCTTCTCTTACTGCAAGCACCAAATCACCCGAAGAAAATTCGTTTCTGAGTATCGCGTCAGTCAGAGGATCTTCCAGGAGCCTTCTTATTGTTTTTCTGATATGCCTGGCGCCTGCTTCAGGGTCGTAGCCGGCTTCAGTTATCAGAGTTATTGCTTCAGGTGAAAGTGAAAGTGAGATGCCCAGTTCAGAAAGCCTCTCTTCAACAGCACACATCTGAAGATTCACAATCTGTTCCATATCGGTGAATTCCAGCGGGTTAAACACGACAATCTCATCAATCCTATTAAGGAATTCGGGATTGAAACGATTTCTGAGAGCATCAAGAACAATACCATCTATCCGTTCAATTTCTGAATTTTTATCATCGGATGAAAATCCCAGCTTGCTTCCTGAAACGAGATCCCGTGAGGCTATGTTACTTGTCATAATTAACAGCGTGTTGGTGAAATCGATCTCTCTTCCGTAATTATCAGTCATGCGGCCATAATCCATAACCTGAAGCAGCATATTATATAGATCCGTATGGGCTTTCTCTATCTCATCAAGAAGTACAATGGAATAAGGTCTTCGCCGGACTTTTTCGGTCAGTTGTCCACCCTCATCATATCCGACATAACCAGGAGGAGCTCCTACAAGCCTTGAACCGGCGAAGCTCTCCTGGAATTCCGACATATCAATTCGGATTAATGCGGACGGATCTCCAAAAACCATTTCGGCCAGAATTCTCGCGGTTTCAGTTTTTCCGACACCTGAAGGACCCAGAAACAGGAAAGTTCCAGCAGGTCTTTCTATGTCCCTCAGTCCGACACGGCTCCGTCTGATCGCTCCGCATATTGTTCTGATTGCTTCCGACTGGCCCACGATCTTCTCAGAAAGACGCTCCTCGAGATCAAGCAGTCCCACGGTCTCGCTTTTACCTACCCTGCTGACTGGAATACCTGTCATGTCGGATACTACTTCAGCCACCTGATTTTCTGAAACCGGTGTGATCTTAATCTCAGACAGCCATGCTGATCGTGTTTCAGCCAGTTTCTTCTCCAGTGATTCCATCTGTTCCCGGAGCGAAAGCACAGTTTCAAAATCATCCTTCCGGGATGCATCCTGTTTCTGGCTCCTGATGTCAGCCAGTTCTTCCATAATATCCTGTATGTAATGCGGTATTTTATAATGGAATACTCTGTTCTTGGAACCTGCTTCATCCATTACATCGATGGCCTTATCCGGAAGAAATCTTCCACTTATATATCTTGCAGCAAGCCTGGCACACGCCTGAATAGCCGCATCAGTATATTGGGTTCCGTGATGCTCCTCGTAACTGCTCCTTAGACCTTCTAATATCTCAATGGTTTCCGATACTCCGGGTGGATTTACAGGAACAGGCTGGAAACGTCTTTCAAGAGCTCCATCCTTTTCAATACGTTTCCTGTATTCATCAAGTGTAGTAGCTCCAATACACTGGAGTTCGCCTCTTGCCAGAGCTGGTTTCAGTAAATTAGCTGCATCAAGCGCACCCTCAGCGGCACCTGCGCCAACCAGAACATGCACCTCATCGATAAAGAGAATAATATCTCCGGATTCAACAACTTCATTCAGGAGTTTCTTCAACCTCTGTTCAAACTGGCCCCGATACTTCGTCCCGGCTACAACAGCTGCCATATCAAGAGCAAGAACGCGTTTTCCAGCCAGGAGATCAGGTGTTTTCCCGGAAGCAATCAATCCGGCAAGACCTTCAACGATCGCTGTCTTCCCGACACCAGGCTCACCAATAAGGATTGGATTTGATTTTTTTCGTCTGCACAGAACCTGCATGATTCTGTTTATCTGCTGTTCTCTGCCTATAACAGGATCAAGATTACCTTCTCGAGCCATTTTTGTCAGATCTCTGCAGAAGTAATCAATTCCCGGTATTTCCTGAATCTGTTTCTGTTTTAAATCACTATCGGATTCAATATGCAGGGGAAGCTCAGCGGCTGCATCTTCGGCTGCCTGAAGGAATACGCCCTTTTCTCGAAGTATACTGGAAGCCTGACAGTTTCCTACAGATAATAGACCAAGGAGAATATGATGTGTGCCTGTTGCGGGTGCGCCACTGCTGACAGCCTTTCTCACCGCTTCGCGCCTGACCAGCCTGGCCTTGGTTGTCCATCCGATTTCTCTGAGATTTATTTCATTTGCAACAGGTCGGCGCATAAGGTTTTCGAGGCGGGTTCTGAGTACTCCGATTCTTACACCCAGTTCGTGAAGTATGATGAGCGCTGCTGAACCTCTTACAGAAATCAGACCGAAGAGAATGTGTTCCGAGGTAACTTTACTCTGCCCAGCCTTCTCAGCTTCCTTTACCGATATTTCAAGAGCGGCTCTTGCCTTTTCGGTCAGATTTTCCGGCACTTACCCCTCCTCCTGTGAATTCGCAGTTTCTAAAAACACATCTATCCTGCGAAGCTGCTATTGTTCCTGCATGTATTCCTGCACGATAAAGATAACCCTGGTGGAGAAACTCTGCAATCTCATTAAACCAGAATTCCATCCTCCAGAGTCAGTTTTCTGTGGGCTCTGTCAGCAAGTTCAATATTGTGAGTAGCAATAATAAATGCCTGATTTCTCTTTTCGGCCAGTTCCAGTATAAGGTTTTCCACTCGCATACTGCTTTCAGCATCAAGGTTACCGGTAGGTTCATCAGCCAGGACTATTGAAGGAGACAGAATGAGTGCTCTGGCCACGGCAGCCCTCTGGCGTTCTCCTCCGGAAGCTTCTGAGGGAAAGTGCTCTCCCCTGCTTAAAAGCCCTACTTCCTCGAGTAACTGCTCAGCAACATCAAGCGCGTCTTTCCTCGAATTACCGGCGAGCATTGAGGGCATAGCTACGTTCTCAAGCAGAGTAAACTCATCAAGAAGGTGATGGAACTGAAACACAAAACCAAGTGCCCGGTTTCTGATCCTTGCTCTTCCGGTTTCATTAACATCCCAAACGTTCGTTCCGCTGACAGTTACGATACCTCTATCAGGACGGTCAAGCACCCCGCAGACATGAAGGAAAGTGCTTTTCCCGGATCCACTCGGACCAACCAGGGAGACCACCTCACCTGCTGATATTGAAAGACAGGCTCCTCTGAGAATGGAAAGGAACGTAGCTTCAATCCCGTAAGATTTCCAGATATCTATCGCTGACAGAACTATTTCCTTACTCATACCTTACAGCCTTTGATGGAGATACGGAAAGCGCATAAACAGCTGGAATCAAAGAGGCGAATAAACATGCAAACACTGTGGCTCCCCCAATACAAAGAATAAGGACAGGCTGTATCTCACCCGGAAGAACATCAATCCAGTATACGCTGCTCTCAAGCCTGATTGGAAATACTCTATTAATTATAAGAATCGTCATGACAGCGAAAAGAGAACCAGACAGTGCTCCGGCCAGACCTATTATTCCGCCCTGCACCAGACCTGTGGACAGTACCGCTCCCGGTGAAGCTCCCATGGCTCGCAATACACCTGTATCTCTCCTGTGCTCCAGTGCAATCATATTAAGAGCGCTAAGCAGGTTTAACAGAGCAACGAAGCTGATCAGAGCAAGTACAATTGACATGCCGGTTTTTTCCAGCCCCAGAGCAGCAAAAAGGTTCTTGTGCCGGGAGATGAACGCATCACAGACAATGTAATTACAATCACCATCAATATAGGAAGCTCTGAGAATGGCTGTTACTTTTTCAGCAGTATACAGGGGATCAGATCCGGGTGCTGTTCCCACACTCAATGATGTAGCAGTAATATCTTCCCTGAATAGAAATGAAGCGGTTATCAGATCAGTAAAAATAATTGATGAATTGTATTCCTCAATACCATAATTTATCACAGCACATACTCTTACAGATATAATTGTATCGACAAGCAATCTACCCATCGCAGAGAATTCAGTAACATCAGTAGAAGCGAGTCTGATCGAATCACCGGCGGATACTCCCAGTCTTGTCGCAAGGCTGTGCCCAAGAACTGCTCCTCTTCCGGTAATGTTCATTCCGTCGAGTCTGTCACTTGAAACCAGAGATGGTTCAATATCCCAGTCAATTCCCCTTACGCGAATGCCAGCAACATCTCCACTGCTTCCAGCTGCTACAGCTGTTTTCTCCAGAACGGGCGATACACAGGTAAGTTCATCCAGCGAATCCGCCAGGTTCTCCACAAAGAGGAGATCGGCTTCCTCAACAGGGTATCCTCCCGGCGCTCTCACTTCCAGAGGGGGTTGAATCGCTGCGAGATGTTCCATGATGGTTCCGGAGAAACCATCCATGAAGGCGTGTAAAATTAACAGAGCTGCTACACCGATGGCAATACCGACAATTGACAAAAGAGATACGGTTCTTACAAAGCCTGAATTTGATCTGCTGAGTATCTGTCTCCAGGCAATACGCAAAATCAGGGGATAATTCACTTATTCTGCCGCCGCAGGTTAGGGAATAAGATAGTATCTCTGATCTTGCTGGTTCCGGTTAGAAGCATGACGAGACGATCAATGCCAATTCCCATCCCACCGGCTGGAGGCATTCCGGTTTCCAGTGCGTAAAGAAATTCTTCATCAACCGCCCCCCCCCGATGGACACTGGCTTCAGCCTGATCCTCAAGAATTTGCCTCTGAAGGATCGGATTGTTCTGCTCACTGAAAGCATTCGCAAGTTCCAGCCCCAGCACAAACGCTTCAAATCTTTCAGTCACACCAGGTGAACCGGGTTTACCCTTCGCAAGAGGTGACAGAGCTTCCGGATAATCGACAACAAAAGTGGGCTGCTCGATTCTGTCAGCCACATAAAAATCAAAAAGCTTGTCAAGAAGTGTGATTCTGTCCTTTGCATGTGTAGCGATACCATTCTTCCGGGAGAGTGTTTCAAGATCTTCCGGCTCCCAGGAAAAGAGGTCCTCTCCACTCGCTTCCGAAAGTGATTCAAGGAATCCGACTCTTCTAAATGGTGGAGAAAGATGAATCATAGTTCCCTGATATTCAAGATCTGATCCGATTCCTGAAACTCCCGCAGCAGTAATTACCATTTCCTCGAATCGAGTCATCATTACGTTGTAATCCGCATATGCCTCGTACATTTCGAGTTGTGTAAATTCAGGACTGTGCGTCCGGTCGATTCCTTCATTCCTGAAATCTTTTCCCATTTCGTAGACTCTATCAATTCCACTGACAAGGAGCCGTTTAAGATACAGCTCTTTGGCGATTCGCAGAAAGAATATTTCATTCATGCTGCTATAGTGTGTTTTAAATGGTTCTGCGGCAGCACCACCGTAAATAGGCTGTAATACAGGAGTTTCAACTTCCAGGAAATCGTTTGAATCGAGGTATGATCTGAGTGAGGATACTATCCTGCTCCTCTTTCTGAATCTATCGAGAGAATCGGGATTTATTATAAGGTCAACGCATCTGTGCCGATAAAGATAATCTCTGTCCGTAACCTCATCGTGAACCACTCCCTCTGAGTCAACCTTGACGACAGGAAGCTGCCTGAGACTCTTGCTCAGTATAATCATATCAGCGCATTTAACAGTCAGCTCGCCCAATCTGGTTGTGAAGATTGACCCGTTAACCTGAATTATATCTCCAAGATCGAGAAGACCGACAACAGACCAGGTTTTCTTATCAAGAACATTACTGCTCAGATAAAGCTGAATGGAACCTGTGCTGTCGCGAAGATCAACAAATACCGTCTTGCCATGTTCTCTTTTCCCTGTGATCCTTCCTGTAACGAATACGTTTTCCCCGGTCTCTCCTCCATCTCTCACTTCCTTCATGGAAAGCGATTTATGGCTTCTTGGGGGAAAGGGATCAATCGAGAATTCCGTTTGCAGTTTTTCAAGTTTGCCTCTTCTCAGACTCCGCTGCTCATCACTCATAATTACTGACCGCTCTTTCTGAGATATTCCTCTATAAATTCCTGTATTTCACCTGAGAGGATATTGTCAATATTCGATGTTTCCATCCCGGTTCTGTGATCCTTCACCATTTTATAGGGATGCATTACATAGGATCTTATCTGATTGCCCCAGGAAACAGCCTTTTTTGTTTTTTCTATTTCCGCTTTCTCTTCCCGGCGTTTTTCCTGTTCAAGTTCATACAGTCGAGCCCGCAGAATTCTTCTCGCCACTTCTCTATTCCTGAACTGAGATCGCTGATTCTGGCACGTGACAGCGATTCCGGTCGGAATATGCGTCATTCTCACAGCTGAATCTGTTTTATTAACGTGCTGGCCACCTGCCCCGCTTGCCCTGAAAGTATCTACTCTTATTTCATCATCATTAAGCTCAATCTCAATGGTATCATCAAGGTCAGGGAGCGGAAATATAGAAGCAAAACTGGTGTGTCGACGATGATTCTGATCAAAGGGAGATTTCCTCACCAGCCTGTGAATTCCGCCCTCAGCACTAAGATATCCGTAAGCCCATGGTCCTCTTATTGACAGAATCGCTTCTCTGATTCCGCCCTCTACACCGCCCTCACTCATACTCAGTATCTCAACATCAAATTCCTGCTTCTCAGCCCAGTAAATGTACATCTTCATCAGCATTTCAGCCCAGTCCTGGCTATCCTGCCCACCGGCACCGGACCGGATTGTCAGTATTGCATCATTCCTGTCGTTAGGACCTGACAGCATCTGCATGAAATCAAGACGGTTCAGTTTTTTATTCACCCATGTCAGGTTAACTGAGCATTCCCGCTCCAGTTCTTCATCGGGATCATTGGAAAGCAGTTCAACTGCTATCTCCACATTCTCAAGTTTGTTCTCTACTTCTTGAATGGGATTGATCCGGACCTGAATCTGCTTATGCTCATTTATGATCTTAAGAGCAGCTTCCCTGTTATCCCAGAATCCAGGTTCAGCCATGGTTTTGTTGAGTTTCTTATCACTGGAAACAAGCTCCGAGAAGTCAAAGACACTCCTTGAGTCTTGTGAGTCTCTCGAATGCTTTTTTGTAAACTGAGCGTAGATCTTCGACTGTCATCTGAACCTCTCATAAATTATTAACTGCACTGTTTCCACAAATCATCGGAATATAAGACTTTTCAATTCTTATTACTAAGCCTTACTTCTAAGGTTGACCCGCAGGCAATACAGAATTATTCTGAGGGCTTATTCGGGAGGATTGATGTTTTCAGATATATCAGGTTACGTGCTGGAACTGCGAGAAGCTTTCAGCACCCATATAGTATTCGGAGTCGGGATTCTTCTCATGGGCAGCTATTTCATGGGCAGACTTGCGGAAAGAATGCGGCTTCCAGCAATTACCGGCTTCATACTTGCAGGTCTTCTCCTGGGTCCCTCATGCATTGGTCTTGTTCATGAAGACCTTGACGAGACCCTTGCTTCGATAACCGAGATAGCCCTCGCACTTATCGCTCTGGTGATTGGGAGTGAATTCAGTCTGAAGAAACTCAGAACCATCGGCAAACCGGTGGTCACCATTACTCTGTTCCAGCTTTTCGGCGCATTCATACTTGTTACGACCGGCCTTGTTATTGCAGGAATGAGGCTGGAGTTCGCGGCAATTCTGGGAGCCATAGCATCTGCAACAGCACCGGCGGCAACGGTCGCGATTATAAGAGAACTCAAGGCAAGGGGACCGTTTGTGGACTACCTCTATGGAGTCGTAGCTCTTGATGACGCAGGATGCGTACTGCTATTTGCAGCTGTTACGGCTATTGCCGGTAATTCCCTGGGATCAGCAGCCGGCCTTGTTCATTCGATTTTCCATGCTGTTATTGAGATTTTCTCATCACTTGTACTCGGGGCATTTGCAGGATGGCTCCTGCATCTCCTGACCCGAAAAAGAAGAAGAACCAACGAAGTCCTGATAATATTACTCGGTGTAATACTCATACTTTCAGCGGTCTGTAACAGTTTCCATCTCAGCGCACTTCTTGCCAGTATGGCTGCCGGTGCTGTCATGGCAAATCTTTCAAGGAAAACCCACCGGATAATAAATACTCTCGACTCAATTTCCCCGCCTCTGTACGCAGCCTTTTTTGCGATTGCCGGTACAGAACTGAATATATCCGTCATGACATCTCATCATATCCTGCTCATGGGTGGGATTTTCGTGCTGGCCAGAGCTGCAGGAAAGATTGCAGGAGTACATATTGGAGCATCGGCAGCTCATTCGGATCCTCTAATCAAGAAATACCTTGGATTTGGAATGCTTCCACAGGCTGGAGTAGCTATAGGTCTTGTACTGTTTCTTGATACGATGCCATATTTTGCGATAAATCGAGAAATCACCGCAACTTTGATAAACATTGTACTGTTCTCTGTACTTTTTAATGAACTTACCGGGCCGCCGCTTTCAAGATATTCCGTGGTGCGCGGCGCCAAATTGGAGTAATAATGGATATTTCCAAATACCTTTCACCGGAATCCTGCACAATCGATCTTGCGGGAAAAACAAAGGAAGAAGTTATCAGAAGCCTTGCTGAACTTATCGAAAAAAACCCTGACGCTGCCGGAGTAGATCTGGAAAGCATCGAACAAGGTCTCCTGGAAAGAGAAAAAATGGGATCCACAGGTTTCGGCAAGGGAATCGCGATTCCCCACTGCAAGGTAGAAGGGATGAAGGATTTTGTACTGGCTCTGGGTATTTCAAACAGGGGTGTGCCGTTCGATGCTATGGACAAAAGAAGTGTGCACGTATTCTGTGCTATAGTAGGCCCGCCTGAAGATCCGGAAATGCATCTGAGGCTCCTTGCGGCAGCCAGCAGAGTACTCGGCGCAGGCAAATCCAGATACGAACTGCTGAGCAGTTCAACCCCGTATGCCCTCAGAGAAGCCTTCCTTTATCACGCCACTCCGGCAACTGCCATTGATTCCTGCAAGGACAAAACCTTTAACCGGCTTATGCTTATAATTGTTCAGGAGGACGAAGTCTACAATGACATAATCGAGCTCTTTCTTGAAATGGGGCTTCCAGGGGCCATAACCCATGAGGGAAACCTTATGAGTCAAATCCTTTCCGGAGCGCCAGTTTTTGCGGGATTTCTTGATGTTCTCGGCAGTTCCCAGCCTGAACCCAGAACCATTCTCGCGCTCGTTCCCGCTGATACCCTCGATGAAATGATAGCTTCAATCGAGGAGATTACCGGAGATTTGGAGAATCATCGGGGAGCCTGCATTATAGTACTGTCGCCTGACATAGTAAGAGGATCACTGGAAACGATATAAATCCAGTTAATGAACTGATAGGAAGTGAAATCATGGCCGATTTGTCGCAAAATATGGATGACCTTTTCGGAAGAATACGGGAGAATAATTTATGGAGACAGAGGAAATGCGTAAATCTCATTCCCTCCGAGAATACTCCCAGCCCTCTTGTTAAGATCTGCGAATTATGCGATCCGGCCGGCAGATACGCTGAGCATAAAAGAATGAAGGGCAGGGACGTATATTTCTATCACGGAACTGATTTCATCAGAAAAATAGAGGAAGAGGTCGGAGAAGCGATAAAGGAGTATTTCCAGTGTTCGGAAGCTGAACTGAGAACTATTAGCGGACAAATGGCAAATGAAGTCATATTCGAAGGAGTGACCAAATTCGTGAACCGCTCCACTCCGGATGGTACATTCAGAAAACTCCGCGCCGTTATGAATAACAATCTGGGGCTTGGAGGTCATCTGTCCAGCCAGCCCTTCGGAGCACTTTTCAATTTCGTAGATATCAATCCTGAAACGAACAAGGAGAACTGCGTCAATTTCCCTGTGATGGAGAGTAATCCGTACAGGATAGACGTACCTAAGATGCTGGAGACTGTGCGACGTGTTCGCCCGGAGCTTGTTATCTTCGGAAAAAGCATGTTCCTCTATCCCGAACCGGTCAAGGAAATGGCTGACGAGGTGGCCGACTGGGAAGACAGACCGGTTATCATGTACGATATGGCTCATGTACTCGGGATCTATGGTGCATTCCAGGCTCCGCTTACAGACGGTGCGGATGTTGTCACAGGATCAACCCATAAGACATTTTTCGGACCGCAGCGGGGTGTAATAGTCAGCAACATGGCAAAGAAAACTCCCCTGCGAAAACTCTGGCTTGATATCACAAGCAGAGCTTTCCCGGGCAGCACGAGCAACCATCATCTCGCCACCCTGCTTGGGCTTCTTGTTGCAACAACCGAAATAAACGAATTCAAGGATGAGTATCAGAACAGGATTCTGTCGAACGCCAGAGCTTTCGCAAAATACCTTGCAGATAACGGACTCATGGTTGAGGGTGATCCCGCTGACGGATACACGCATACGCATCAGGTGGTAATCCGGGTGTCGGAACACGGAGAAGGCTCAGAAATTGCAGACCGCCTTCAGGCAAATAACATCATAGTCAATTACCAGGCACTTCCAGACGACGAAACTTTCCTCTCCTCAAGTGGTATCCGGACCGGTGTATCCGAAATGACCAGATATGGAATGAATGAAGACGATTTCGGCACTCTGGCGGAACTCATGGCCAGGATAATCCTAAAGAACGAAGATGTTGCCGATGAAGTAGCCGATTTCAGGAAGAAATACACAATAATGCGCTACACACTGCCGCTTGAAGAAAGCATCAGGCTTGCTTCAGGTGCCCTTGAATCAGCATTCCCTACAGGAGACTACGCAAAACTCTTCGCCGATAACCTCCGAAATCTGGGGGCCGGGGCTAACATCTAAACATTTTTAGTTTATCAGCGACAATTGATATTTCGGTCCGAATTTGAGATTGTCGATGAATATCTAATGAAAGGTAGTTTTAATTACTGCTTTTCTATTCAACACTTGAAATGTATCTGATTTATGCGTACACTCATAATATGAGCAGGCAATTGAGAATCGAATATCAGGGAGCCTTGTATCACGTTACCGCACGCGGTAACAGCAAGGCTACAATCTTTATTAATGATGATGACAGATACAAATTCCTTGATACCCTGGATAGCTGTGTAAAAGC
>DAOWJX010000163.1 GCA_030640155.1 Candidatus Aegiribacteria sp.
GAGAAAACCATCAAGAAGCTCTGCTCAAGGTTCGGCGCCGTACTGGGCGCAACTGGCGCGATCTTTTCGCTGAGAAGAAACCTCTTTATGCCTGCAGCTCCCAATCGATCGGATGATTTCGAACTTGCAGTCATGACAAGAGTTCAGGGATATTCATGTGTATTCAATGAACGGGCAATTGCTGTGGAGCAATCTCCTGACGATTCCAGCCAGTACCGTAGAATGGTCAGGATAGTCAGCTGGATGGTTATCAGCTGCGTTCTCCTGATGGGAAAAGCCCTGAAGAAAGGAAAAATTCTTCTTTTCCTCCAGCTCCTTGTTCACAAAATGCTAAGATGGTTCTCCGGTATATTCATTCTATGCGCGACTGTTCTGTCTGGCATTCTGGCTGGTACTCCCGTTTACACTACTATCTTTCTTCTGATGTGCTCTTTCCACCTTATTGCAGTTGCCGGATTATTCATGAAAAACAGGTTTCCGTCGAGATTTCTTTTCCCTTACTACTTCTGGCTTATGAACATTGCCTCGATTGATGGTATATTCAGAACCCTGACAGGTAATCCGGTAGAGATGTGGGAAAAGAAAACAATGGAGGAATACAACTGAAAAAACAGGTTATGCTGCTCGGGATGGGATTTGACGCGATAGCTGTTTTCGTTTCCCTCATATTCGCGGCCTGGATCAAATTCGATTCGGGTCTATTTCAGGATGTAACTCCCATGTCCGGCCACATTATGTTCGCGGGGGGAATAGTATCTATTCCTTTCTGGTGGCTCATGTTCGCCGCATCCGGATCCTACAGACCTCACTGGGACATGAGCTGGGCTGACGAATTGAAGCTGGTCATGAAACCTGTTACAACCGGCTTCATAATTCTATTTTTTGGTGCTTTCCTCATCTCTCCTTCGGCATCGATCGGAAGATGGATCATTGTTTTTTACTACGCACTTCTGATTCTTCTTGTATTCGCTGCCAGAGGCTGCGTACGCCTTATTGAGAGAAAGCTGGCAAAGAAAGGTTTACTCAGGCGTAATGCGGCTATTGTTGGAATCGGAATAGCCGCCTCTTATCTGGAGCAATACCTTGAAGAGAATATTGCTCTAGGGTACAATGTTGTCGGTTTTGTTGATCCGGAGAAAAGCAGTATCGAGCAGACCGTTTCGGAGGAGCGGATTATCGGCACCGTAAAGGAGCTTCCTGAAACACTGAAGAATCATCCTGTTCAGGAACTCCTTGTTACTATCGCATCCAATTTCCACGATGATATTCTGTCTCTTCTTCTGCCGGCAGCCGGAGCGGGAATCAGAGTAAAGGTCGTGCCCGATCTTTTTGATATCGTTACAGGGCATGTTCACAGCACTCAGATAATGGGACAGCCATTCATGGAAATCTTTCCTGAAAGATTGAGTTTCTGGCAGAGGCTTGTTAAACTGTTCATGGATTACTTCATCAGTATTATCGTTCTTCTCGTCGGCCTTCCTTTCTGGGTCCTGATAGGAATAGCAGTGAAGATTGATTCCAGAGGTCCTGTTTTCTATCGCCAGACAAGAGTGGGTAAAGGCGGCAGGATTTTCAAGGTTTTCAAATTCCGGAGCATGGTTCATAATGCCGAGAAGCACAGCGGCCCTGTCTGGGCTGACAGAGAAGACGTAAGAATTACTACCATAGGCCGTCTTCTGCGCAGATCAAGAATCGATGAATTCCCTCAACTTCTGAATGTGGTTATGGGCGAGATGTCAATCGTCGGACCTCGCCCTGAAAGACCAGCTTTCGTTGAAGAGCTCAGAATAATGTATCCTTTTTACCAGAAACGGCTTACAATCAAACCTGGTCTAACTGGATGGGCACAGGTAAAGCTCGAATACGATACCAATCTTGAAAGCGTTGCAAGCAAACTTAAGTATGATTTTTTCTATATAGAGAACCAGTCAATCTTTCTTGATCTGGAAATACTCGCCAGAACCCTGAAAGTAGTTCTGACTGGGGCAGGAGCTCACTGAAACCTCGAAGTAACGCCTGACGTTCGAAAGGATAAGCAAATGGCAGTTCCCCTGTTGGACATAAGCAGACAGCACAAACCTCTGTTTGAAGATCTCCGTAATGTTTTCGACAATGCACTGAAAACTTCAGCATTCATAAAAGGTCCTGAACTGAAATTCCTGGAGGAAGAATTCTCAAACTACTGCGGAACGGAAATCGCAGTTGGATGCGCTTCCGGCACTGATGCTCTTATCCTTGCGCTTATGGCTTCAGGAGTTAACCCTGGAGAATATGTAATAACAACTCCATTCACTTTCTTCGCAACCGCTGGAGCTGTCGTACGCGCCGGCGGCATTCCTCTATTTGTCGACATTCTTCCCGACACCTTTAACCTGGATCCCGATCTCCTGTCTGACTGGCTCGGGAATAATTGCGCTGTTACGAACAGAGGAGTCGTTGATAAGACCAGCGGCACGAGAGTGGGAGCGGTAATGCCTGTACACCTGTTCGGTCAGATGGCTGAAATGGACAGGATCATGACTGTCTGCAATGACTGGCAGATCCCCGTTGTCGAGGACGCCGCACAGGCAGTCGGCGCAAAATGGGAGGAAAAGAAGGCCGGCTCTTTTGGAGCAGCGGGTTGCTTCAGTTTCTTCCCCTCAAAAAACCTTGGCGCTCTCGGAGACGGCGGAATGGTAACAACCAGTAACCAGAAAATCGCGGAGAGAATTGTCAGACTCAGAGAACATGGAGGACAGGGATACATTCACAGGGAAGTAGGCTTTAATTCCCGGCTGGATGCTCTGCAGGCGGGATTTCTCAGGGTAAAACTGTCCCATCTTGAAAAATGGCATAAAGGGCGCAGAAAAAACGCTGGATTCTACAGGAGCGCTTTTAAGAGCGTGAAGCAGGTAAAAACTCCCGTCATAAGGAAGAAAGCCTGGTCAGTGTACAATCAGTACACCCTGCGGGCTGAAAACCGTGACGAGCTTCTTGCCTGGCTCCGCAATCGTGAAATAGGCTGTGCTGTCTATTATCCGCTTCCTCTTCACCTTCAGGAATGTTTTGAATGCCTGGGGTACAAAGAGGGTGATTTCCCTGTTTCGGAGAGTGCATCCAAAGAGGTTATTTCCCTTCCTGTCTTCGGCGAACTGACCGATGCTGAATTAAACGAAGTGGTGGATTCCGTAAAGGAGTTCTATGCTGAAAAGGCTTAATCCTGCCTCAGGATCAGTTATTTCGATCTTTCTGCTGGCCGTGATGGTTTCGAACACCGCTGGTGATGATTTTCTCCATTTTATGGGCAGAGACATACACCACCTGTTTTCCTCCGGCCCTCTTGTCACCTTTGCAGCAGGTGGATCAATTGCAGCGGGAACTTACTTTCTTGAAGACAGTGAAGGCTACAGGGGATTTATGGGTGACGGCTTTCTTGAGGATTGCTCGAAGGGCTGTGACGTGGCTTTTGGCCTTCCCCTTCTCGCATGCTCATCCATTCTATGGGCTGGATCAGCCGCCTTCGGCTTCGAAAAAACAGAGGAAACAGGTCAGATGCTTACAGAGGGACTGCTCATAACTTATGGCATTACCGGTGTACTGAAACTGGGAACCGGCAGAGAACGTCCTGACGGCAGTAATTCCAGAAGCTTCCCTTCCGGACACTCAGCCGGGACAGCCTGTTCTGCTTTCATCATCTGGGACAGATACGGACCGGAAGCCGGGATTCCAGCAATTGCAATCGCTGGATTCACCGCGCTTTCGCGGATTACACTGGGAAAACATTACCCTTCTGATGTTATTGCTGGAGCAGCTATAGGTCTTGCTGCAGGGCTTGCTGTCACCAAAGCACATAATGAGGATCCTCCGGACGATCCGGGGATACAACCTGCGCTCATGGTTTACTGGAGTACTTCCAGTGGTTTTGGAGTATATTTCTAAAATGAAAAAGAGATTCAGAAGTTTCAAATTCGCTGTCAGAGGCATCAGCACACTGTTAAAAACGCAGATAAACTCAAGGATTCATGTTTTCGCTCTCATAATTGTTCTTATCCTCGGGTTTACCGTAGGACTTGATCTCTTTGAATGGGCACTCATTTCTCTTGCCGTTGCAATGGTGCTTTCCGCCGAGGCAATGAACAGCGCTCTAGAATTTCTGGCGGATCATACAGCACCTGAATGGCATGACAGTGTTCAGAAAGCCAAAGATCTGGCTGCCGGAGCGGTTCTTATTGCCGCAGCGGGCGCTCTCGCGGTGGGATTACTGGTTTTCATTCCACATTTCTGAACTCTTCCTCGCATGTAATGCTATACAGATGAAAAGGGAGACGGGATACAATGCTTGACAGAGGACTACTGAGAAACGAACCGGACAAAGTCCGGGAAGCCTCTTTGAACAAGGGAGAACCCTGCCCTATTGACAGGTGGCTTTCGCTCGATGAGGAACGGAGAAACCTGCTGGGCAGGACAGAAAGCCTGAGAAGGCGGAGAAATGAACTCTCACAGGAGGTTTCCTCTTTAAAGAAGAGCGGTTCGCCCGCGGACAGCCAGATCGCTGAAAGTAAAAAAGTGGGTGACAGTATCGGGCGGATTGATAAAGAACTGTCAGCGATTGACAGAGAGATGAATGAGGTTGAACTCCGGTTTACGAATATTCCCGATCCCGATGTTCCAGTAGGCAAAGATGAATCCTTCAACAAAATA
>DAOWJX010000212.1 GCA_030640155.1 Candidatus Aegiribacteria sp.
AGACAGCCTTCCTCATATCTCACACAAGCATCAGGCTATTTTCATTGGATACCATCTACTTTCATGGAGCCTTCGCAGTATGGCTCTCTATTTCTGGTTCCGCGGTTTCGGAGTACAGCCGGATCAGCCCTTCGCCATGATAGCGATCTGCCTGCTTGCCGGACCTGTGTCCTGGTTCATAGCCCTGGCAATGGTCTTCATCCCGGGCGGTATCGGTATACGGGAAGGTGTTCAGGGTCTACTGCTTTCCGGATTCGTACGAGGAGGAGTGCAGGTCGCCACAGTAATAGCCCTGGGTCAGAGGGTCATGCTGATAGTGGTTGAAGGATTATACGCCCTTCAGGCTATCGTTTACGGTATTCTCAGGCGCAGATTCACCAAATCCATGAACCATATCGAACAGATTTTTCATCTTGCCGGGAGTGTCATCAGAAGCAAGCTGGCCATGTTCAGCCTGGCAAAGGCTCCTAATCCTATCAACGTGACCTTCTCCGTTACCAGGCGCTGCCAGTCCAGATGCAAGACCTGCTTTATCTGGAAGCACGGATCTGAGGATGATCTTGATATAGAGACAATTGAAAGGCTCTTCCGCTCTATCGGATGGACCTACTTCTTCAATGTGTCCGGGGGGGAACCGTTCCTCAGGGATGACCTGCCCGAGATTGTAAGGTTGGCCTGCAGGTTCATGACACCGGCTGTGGTTCATATACCGACCAATGCCCTTACGCCCCAACGGGTGGTAGAGATAACCGAAGAAATTCTTGAAGTGATTGACAAGGAAGCCCCTGGTACGGTCCTTACCATCAAACCATCCTTCGACGGGGTGGGCGATCTCCATGATGAAATACGCGGTGTACCGGGCAATTTTGAGAAACTCCTTGAGACAATCCAGAAGCTCAAAGAATTAAGAAAACGCTATAGCAATCTTCATTTGGGTGTCGGTACTGTGATCTCCAAATTTAATGCTGCACATCTTGATGAGATAATTAAGTACTCAAAGGGTCTGGATGTGGACACTTACATCAACGAAATCGCAGAGGAAAGGGAGGAATTTTTCAATCTGGGTTCCGGAATCACACCCGATAGTGAAAGCTATGGTGAGATCATGAAGATCTTCAAGGATTCAGTTCTTGAAAAGATGAAGGATATGAAGATCCTTCCAAGGATAACCACTGCATTGAGGGTTGTGTACTACGATCTGGTGGTACGGATCCTTAACGAAAACAGACAGGTCATTCCCTGTTCAGCAGGCTTGATGAACGTTCACATCAACTCCGACGGGGGCATCTGG
Organism: Candidatus Aegiribacteria sp.; assembly: GCA_030640155.1. Classification (GTDB taxonomy): domain Bacteria; phylum Fermentibacterota; class Fermentibacteria; order Fermentibacterales; family JCC-6; genus Aegiribacteria. Next base: position 1,292 of record DAOWJX010000212.1, read on the forward strand.
CCCTGCGCTGTTCTTGCCTACAAAGGGCAGATGGGCAGAGTAGACAGGGATACAGATTTCCAGGATATCTGGAATTCAAAGAGAGCCAGGAACATAAGAAGATCCATAAAACGAGGGGAATGCACTTGTCCCCTGGCCAACCAGGCCTACTCCAATATTCTGCTTCATCCTCCAAGCCTGCTGAAGACCCTCTGGATAGCACTCAGAGGAAGATGAAACTAATCAGAACAATTTTATCAAGCGAATATTTCTACTACATCCGGATGTTTCCAGCAGCATTGTATAGACTCCAGCCGGAAGAATACACCCGGTCATATCGGTAGCTCCCCATACCAGTGTACCGTTTGAACCTGAAAATAGTGTTTCATAAACAAGCCTGCCGTTGAGATCGAATATTTTAATTGAATACTCCCCTTCATCACCGGACGGTACCGAGATTGAAATAGATTCGCTGAAGGGATTTGGATATACTGAAATAGGCCCCATGTTTCCTGATCTGAATTGATGTTCTTCGATTCCTGTGGAACCTGCAACCTGGATATCATCCACATACCAGCCCTCACGTGTACCGGCATTATCGCTTCCGAAAATGAACCTGAGCTGCCTGGGACCTTTAATCTCAATTGGAATATCTATATTCACCAGGTACCAACCCTGGTAGCCCGAAAACACTTCCGTTCCGGGTTCGAAAGGTCCGGACGAGGGTTGCACAATTTCAAAAGGATATCCTTCAAATGGTGCAACAGTGATCCAGTTATCGAATTGACCCAGTTGAACCAGACCGCCATCCAATGCAAGGCTTTGATTCAATGCCCCGTATATTTGAGCATCAATCCATATCCAGAAAGACAGATTGCCATTTAACGGAAAGTTGAACCCTGGTGAAGTTAAGCTGCAATAGAGATGGTTGTCATAATCACCGGTACCGGTATCACCGCATTTGAAACTATATGTTCCATCAGCTGTATGGTTCCTCAGCGATGTTACATGCCAGTTATTCTGCCAGCCTGCTTCCATAAGTGACATTGTCCAAGAGGATGTATTCGATTCTACATCACAGAACAGACCAACTCCCAGAGGAAGCTCGAAATCAAAGTATTCACTATATCCACCATCAGCAAAGATACTGATTCTGAATGGATAGGTTTCATTCTCAGGTGTTTCTGGAGATGCATACACCAGGAATGGATACTGATTCCAGCAGGTCTGTCCTGACGGAATGGTCCCGTAGTCCTGAACCGCCTCAGATACTATCAGCCTTATATCCAATGACTGGAGTATCGCAAATGCATTAATGAGTGGCTCTTCTCCGTCATTAAGCAATTCTATGCCAAGCTCGATCTCCTCTGTTGCCTCGAACGCCCAGTTACCATTACCGCTTGATCCGCCCTGATTATCATCATCGGTAGAGAGACCGTTCAGAATCAGTTCACCAGGTTCTACGAAATCGGATATTGAGAACCAGTCATACTGACCGTGCGCTTCACCACCAACTGCAAGACCGCATTCACCTGGATGCGGGTTCGGATCGATAGCAGAAAGAAAGAAGTGTTCTCCTGTTGAAGGGATATCTATTTCGTAGAAGATGGAGTCACCATTGCATGAAAATACTACATCATACCAGACCCCTGACGGAAAATCGTGGTAGAGTATACCGAGAACACCACCGGGTAAACCGTTAATAACGGATCTTATGACTGCAATATCATGATCCGGAGATACCGTTGCATTAATACCCGAATCCGTATCATCGAGTCTAAGGAAGACGGCAACGGTGTGAACAGCAGTTCCCCTTGCTTCTACAATACAGTTTTCCAGGACAATACTCCCCGGAGGTGATATTCCGGACCAGCTGTTGCTTGTGGATCCGTGAGCCTTGCCATCTGCAGCCCACCAGGTTCCCGACTGACCCTGAAATGTCCAGTCGTCGATGTAATTATCCTCGAAGTCGTCGTAGAAGATGATCTCTGCATTAACTATAAAGGAGAATGCAAAGACTAACAGTAATAATAGTATCCTCATGATTACACCTCCGTGAAATTATACTTGCTGAGGAAGATTCCATTGTCAAGTAAAAGGATTCTACTTCACATCCGCGGGTTTGATTGGTCTCAGTTAAATGGTGCTAATGAACGGAATATGGAATTCTGAACTCGGTCACCCGTGACGGAGCACCTTTATGATCGTTGACGGGGAGGATGGTGGCAGAGTACCGGCATCGAGAATGATATCCACACCATCCAGTATGGATTCAGGAATTTCAGTCAGATTCAAGATGGGCTTCATCCCGGACAGATTGGCACTGGTGGAGACCAGCGGGACACCGCAGCGTTTCAGAAGTTGTCCGCTCAGAGGGTCTGCAGGATGACGAAGAGCCACCGTGTTATCCTCTCCCCTGGTCCATATCGGGCATCCAACTCCAGAAGGAAGAACAACGGTGAGTTTCCCCGGCCATCGAAGTTTCAATATCTCCATAACCTCGGAATCAATTCCATCTGTAAGAGATTCCGCCATTGAAATGCCATCTATGATGAGTATGAATGGTCTCCGCTCTTCATAACCCTTTAAAGTCGATAGTCTTTCGACTGATTCCTTATCGTCAGCACGGCAAAGAAGACCGTAGACAGTATCCGAGGGATATAGTACAATTCCACCGCTTTTAAGACAGGCGGAGACTTGCTCAATAATTTCCAGAGCAGGTTTATCAGTATCTATCCGGATGTGTGTGGTTCTCACCAGCCCCGCAATTCTCTCAGTCTGGCTGCAACGTTTTCGTCTTCCAGAGCAATAATCTGAGCCGCAAGGTATGCCGCATTTCTGGCTCCGTGTGAACCAATGGCAACCGTTGCTACAGGAATGCCTTTGGGCATCTGAACAGTGGAAAGAAGTGAATCCATTCCGTTGAGGGGTCCCGCTACAAGGGGAACTCCGATCACCGGAAGTATGGTGTGTGCCGCCACCGCTCCAGCCAGATGTGCTGCCAGCCCTGCTCCGGCGATAAGAACCTTCAAACCTCTTTCTGAAGCGGTAGAAGAGTATTCTCTGACCTTATCAGGTGTTCTGTGAGCGGACATCACATTAACTTCGAACGTAATATCGAGGTCCTTCAGTATATCTGAAGTATATTTCATTACTTCTCTGTCGCTTTCGCTACCCATTAAAATTCCAACAAGCATCAGACAGTCCTTCCAATATCATTTCTGAAATATTTCTTCTTAAAATCTATTTTGTTAAGTTCCAGGTAAGCTTTATCAAGGGCATCACTCAGTGAACTTCCGATGGCAACCACACTGAGCACTCTTCCACCGCTGGTTACAATCCCTTCATCAGTCTTCTTTGTACCAGCATGGAATACAATAGCACCATCAACTCTCTCCAGCCCGGAAACGAGAAAACCCTTTTCATATGACGATGGGTACCCGCCTGAAGCCATCACAACGCAGGCGCAGCAGCCATCTTTAACAGAAACCTCACCAGGAAGTGATCCTCCACGAGCAGCAGCATCAAGAAGATCCGCAAGATCATCATCAATCATGGGAAGTACTGCCTGAGTCTCCGGATCACCAAAACGAACATTGAATTCAAGTACCTTGAGACCTTCATCTGTAAGCATTAAACCAGCGTACAGAACTCCCCTGTAATCAATACCTCGTGAAGCCAGTTCCCGGAGAACAGGGAGAATGATTTCCTCTCTGGCTGTTTCACTAAAGCCATCTTCAATTTCAGGCGGTGGACAGATGGCTCCCATCCCTCCTGTATTTGGACCTGAATCTCCATCGCCAAGTCGCTTGTGATCTCTGCTCGGAGGAAGAATAACACAATCAGTTCCGCTGCAGATGGCGAGTATGCTGACTTCCTTGCCCTTAAGACGCTCTTCGATAATAACACGCCGACCTGACTCACCAAGCCTGCCTCCGAACAGAGTGTCAAGGATGGAACGTGCTTCATCAGATCGGTCGGGTAGAAATACACCTTTACCAGCTGCCAGACCGTCAGCCTTTATCACAAATCCTTTTGCGTCTTCACCCATGTACTCCATAGCGGAGCCTGTGTCTGTGAAGACCTTACTCCGCGCTGTCGGTACGCCTGCGGAATTCATGACATCCTTTGCGAACCATTTGCTGCCTTCAAGCCTGGCAGCCTTCTCACCAGGACCAAAACAGGAAATACCCTCAGCTCTGAGCGCATTTCCAAGCCCTGCGACCAATGGTACCTCAGGACCAACTACAACCAGATCGATATTCCTGTCACGGGCAAGAGTAACAAGACCTTCAATATCGTCAGCTTTGACCGGTTCAAGGACTCCGAGTTCTGCCATACCTGGATTACCGGGAGCACAGAATAGTGAGTGTTTCCCAGACCTGGACAGAGACCAGGAAATCGCGTGCTCTCTTCCTCCGCTGCCTACAACGAGTATTCTCATTTATTCTTCCTGGCGCTGTAAACATGTTTCTCAGTAGGAAATTCACCGCCCCGGACCTCATGACAATAATCCTTCACGGCGCCAAGGATAATTTCGTCAAGCTGCACATATTTCTTTAAAAATTTCGGTTTGAATTCACCGGAAAGACCGAGCATGTCATTCACTACCAGTATCTGTCCATCCGTATATCTTCCCGCTCCAATGCCAATAGTTGGAACGGATAATTTACTCGTTATTTCGCGAGCAAGCTCTTCCTCGATACTTTCCAGTACTACAGAAAAGATACCCGCCTCCTGAAGAGCAAAAGCTTCTGACAGCAT
>DAOWJX010000038.1 GCA_030640155.1 Candidatus Aegiribacteria sp.
CTAATCACAAATGCTGTATCACCCGGTGAAAAGGTGACTCATGATCAAGTGCTGGCTTCACAGACAGTAATTCGAAGGAAGCAGGAAAAATTCCTTATTGCTTTTCTCAGGGAAGTTGCCGCTCGTGGATTACGCTGAAGCGGAGGAGTACCTGTTCGGCAGAAGACGAATGGGCATGAAATTCGGCCTGGACCGTGTTCGCTGTCTTCTGAATGATGCCGGTAATCCGCAGAAAAGTTTCAGGACAATCCACGTTGTCGGAACTAACGGGAAAGGCAGCACGACTGCCCTGCTCGCAGAGATTATGCGTCACCTCGGTCACAAAGTTGGTAGAATCACATCACCTCATCTCCTTCATTATCGGGAAAGAACAGCAATCAATAATGTCTGGATACCTGAGGAAGCCGTAATCGAGTTTGTGGAGCTTTTCAGAAAAAGGATAGAGGAACACAGCGCGACTTTCTTTGAAATAACAACGGTAATGTCAGCATGGTTCTTTGAGAAGGAAGGTGTTGATTTTGTTGTCGCCGAGGCCGGTCTTGGCGGAAGACTTGATGCTACGAGACTCCTGGATGGCGAATGCACTCTTTTCACAGGCGTGGAACTCGAACACAGGCGCATACTTGGATACACAGAGCCTCTTATTGCAGCTGAAAAGGTTGCCATTGCCCGCTTCGGTTCAATACTGATCGCGTTCGAACAGGAACCTGAAGTGGAAGAGGTATTGGCCTCTGCTGAAAAAGCCGGAAACCTCATTCGTATAAGACCCGAACCGACGGAATTATCACCTCTTCCCGGAGAGCATCAAAGACTTAACGCCGGGCTGGCTCTGTCCGCGGCACTGATGTTTTCCGATTGTACAAAGGAAGAGGTTCAATCAGCATTCGAAAAATCCTGCTCAACTCTCAGCTGGCCGGGACGACTTGATCTTCATTCGGGATCACCTCCCATACTCTTCGATGTGGCTCACAGTCCTGGTTCGGTTGAGTACCTGGTTTTCCATCTGAAGAGAAACTGGAAACTTCCTGTGCCGGCTGTAGTGGGATTTCTGGAAGATAAATTCTGGAAGGAAATGACAAAGCAGCTTTGTAAGGTGCTGAATCCTGTCATAACAACTACACCTCTTAATGAGAGATCTCTTCCGGCCAGTTCTCTGGCGGAGCAGTTTCAGAAAGTCGGAGTGGAAGCGCACTGGAGAGATGATATTGGTGAAGCGATGACCCTGGCGCGATCTATCCAATCTGACCTGATTGTTGTAACCGGCTCTTTCTTCGTTGTGGGATGTGCCATGCATCATGCCTGGCGGAATAAGTGGATAGTTCTGCCGGAAAAAGGGACTGAACAGAATCAGCTGTTCAGTTCTCATCAATAAGTTGACAGTTATCATCAGACCGATGTATAAGTATTGCTTATGAAAATGAAGATTCAGTTCAGGAAACTGGAGGTTGGGTTAAATGACCGATAAGAAAATCGCTGTCTCCGAGCAGATGGATTCGTCGAAAGAAGATAACAGGTCAGCGCCTTTTACGTTGATAAATTATCTACTGTTCGCAATCGGATTGCTGGACATAGTAATCGGGTGGTTCCTGCTTCGAGGAGGACATATTACAATCGCTCCCATCATGCTCATCGCGGGTTACTGTGTAATAATACCTGTCGCGATCATGTTCAGAAAGAAAACAACGGAAAACACCTGAGGTGAAATACTTTCCCGCTGTATTTCTTACGATTTTTCTTGTATCCTGCGATAGTAATGATAAAATATTCTTTCTTCCTGAACCGCTTCCACTGATCGAACAGGATACCACTTTCGTGACTGTTCCCGGCGGAACATTCATAACAGACGAAGATGATACTCTTTCGATAAACGGTTTTCGCCTGGGAAGATATGAAGTTACTAACAGGTTGTTTTACAGCCTTGCTGATGATGCCGGAATTGGACTGCCGCCAGACCCGGTTTTTCCGGGAATGGAAAAGTATCTCTTCAATTATCCTGATTATCCGGTTGTGAATGTAAGTATGGATGACGCCGCTTCCGCAGCGGCTGAAATGGGGGGCAGACTGCCCACCCGCGTGGAATGGGAGTATGCCGCTTCACTTGGGATCTCAGGAGATATTTCAGGTCAGTATCCTTGGGGCTTACTGGATCCTGACTACGCTGAATACCCTGCCAACTACCTTGCGGGAGATGAATGGGAAACAAGAGGATTAGACGGATACCTCTGGACAGCTCCGGTGGATTCTTTTTCCCTGACAGATGCAGGTTTCGCCTGTCAGGCGGGAAATGTGGCTGAGTGGACTATGTCTGAGGATTCACTTGTGCCGGTTTGCGGTGGCGCGTGGCTGTCACCAGCGGGTGGTATTACGATTAACAGCGTTAGATACCTGGCACCGGGCGACCGAGCCCGTCATATCGGTTTCCGAATCCTCCTCCCAGGGACGTAGTCTGTTTCGTCAAGCAAGACAGCATGAATAAGTATACATGAAGTATTAAATTGTTCTAAAACATGCATTTTAGTTAATTGCAATAAACTTATTGATACACACTCTTCCATTCTGTTCAAGATAGGAAATATCCATTATGACTGCTATTTATCATGTCTTGATGATTCTTCTTTTTTCCGCTGGGTTTTCTATTCCAGCCAAAGCAGAATCTTTGATAATTGATGTTCCACCAGGTGGTTACGCCTGGTCAATTTACATTAATTCTTCAGAACATCTGGAATTTACCACTGTTTCAACTTTTGCTCCCGGTCCGTGGTCTGGTATTGATGATCAGGCGCTGAGTGAAATTCTTACAGAACCGGCACTGGAAGCACTTTGTTTGACTGATGAATGGTTGATTCCCGATCTCCTTGTACGATTCACTGATCTCCTTTTCGAGCCAGTTGATGTCTCTTCTCCTGTTAGACCGGCTTTCGCTGACGTAAACGGTGATGCTGTTTTAGATCTTGTTCTGATAGATGATGAAGGGGTTATTCACACATATGCCCCTCCAAACTGGAAAGAGCTTCAGAGTTCTGTTGAAGATATTGATTTCCAGGTATTCTGTGACATTAATAATGATGGACTTGCGGATTCCGCTCTGATAAGCAGTGATGGCACACTCACTATTAATAGCGGAGGCCTGCCATTTATGACTGCTTCCGGATTTGATTTCTCAGCTGTAACAGGTGTAGCCCTTTCTGATATGGAAGGTGACGGGCTTGCTGATCTGGTTGCCGGAACGGAATCAGGCAAAGTGCTGGTATTTCGGAATAGAGGAACTGTTGAAACCCCGGTATTTCTTCCGTTTTCCTCAGAATCAGAACTGTTCTTCCCCATGAATCCCGGTGCTTTCACCATACCTGTGATTTATGCTGTTGATGATACAACCATATGTCTTGCTGCGGGAACCCAGCAGAGTGGTTTGAAATTGTACCGTCTTAACAGTACTCAGACGTATGCGGATGAATGGGTGGAGATGGAGTCAGTATTATCCAGTGAGAAACTTCAGAACATTTCACCGGTCGCGATTTGTTCTAACGGAGAGATAAGGCTGATATGCTGTTCCCGTTCCGGGGTGCTATATGAAATAATATCCGGTCCGGATTCCCTTCAGTTGCTGAGTCTTCCCCCCGTTCCGGGTACATATCCCTCTCTGGCTTACGGTTGCCTGAGCGGAGATCCGGAACCAGATCTCATAGCAGGAACAATGGAAGGTGATGTATTCATGCTGCGTGGGGAAAATGGATGGTTTGAAGGTTCCTGGGAGCGCATACCAGGTTTTCCAATTATTCCTTCCGGTGCTCCAGCTTTTTCCGATGATGGAATCATCTTTGGTTCGAAAGAAGGTGATATCAGATACTTTGTCCGGACTGAGGAAGAAACATGGGCCGATGTTACAGATAGTTCGCCTTTCAGGGGAATTGATGTTGGGGAATACTCAAGTCCATGCATGGCAGATCTTGACAGCGATGGCGTGAACGAACTCATTATCGGAAACTCAAGTGGTAATCTTACCTGTTTTGAGCTTGACGAAAATGCCTGTAATGGAGAACCGTTCTTCATTGAGAAACACTCTTTCAGGTTTTCTCCCAACAGAGCTGTCTCGGAACTGAATAAATATTATTCAAGGTATTTTTCCCCTTATTCACTACTCCGCACACCATCAGATTCCATGACTGTAAACGCTTTTGCAAGAGAGATTATCGAAGCTGATCCGCTAATCAGAGACGAAATAGCATACTGCGTTGCGAATACTCCGACTGAAGTCCTTAGAACCATGTACGAGAATGGTGACAGTGATATCTTCAATATTAACGCTTTACAGCTTTATTCATTGGCAAATGAGCTTGAATACGTGAGACTGACTGAATCAACTGATGGGACAATATGTGAACTGCTTATCGACAGTGGATGGGTAAGTGTCAGTAGAGAGAACTACTACAGGTTCGTCGTTCATCCCAGGATACTCTTCGAAGTTCCGGCCAGGATTGATGCTGATTACTGGTTGATAGATGCGGACTCTCTGGAACTCACGATGGAAGAATGGCTCAGGCATGAACCAGACAGCCTTTTCGGTGAGTCTGAGAACCATGTATTCTGGCGGGAAGTGATTCCGTCTGACAGTTCACACGGATCTGTCCTTATTCAATCGATAAGGAAGGCTCGAACGTACGAAGAAGCAGTAGTGAGAATCTGTAATTACCTTGCCTGGTCTCAGCCTCATGGAATAATGACATTCGGATATCTCACGAATGATCTGCAACCCATGGTGATCTACAGAAAAGGTTACGGTTCCTGTGGCGAGCAATCCATTCTGCAGACTGCTTTATGCAGAGCCTTCTTTATCCCAGCGTATGTTGTCGGGTGCAGGGGTGAAGATCACCAGTGGAACCACTACCTGAATCCCTCAGATGGCAGATGGAATCACTGGGATATCAATTATGGAATTCGAGGTATTGGACACGTATGGGTATCGGGTGAAGGAAATGCTCACAGTAGGAAAACAATATCCACAATCACCGCATTCGGACCGGAAGATACGGTATGGCCTGTAACCAGAAGCGTTATTGTCCCCGAGGGTTCCGGCTATATGCCGGGGGATTCCGGCTATACCGCTACCGCTCATGTTGAAGTAACGGTCAGCGATGCTCGGGGAACACCTGTTGAAGGAGCGATGGTTCTTATGAGATCGCACTGGGACAGAGCCAATATGGTTACCGTGTTCAATTACACCGACGAACTGGGCAGGTGTTCATTTGAACTGGGGTGGGAACCGTATGGAGGATATACTCTTGATATTGTGACACCATACGGAGTTACGGGATGTTCTAACATCTCTTTTTCCGAGGGGAAAAACTATTCTCTTGAATATTCAGTGCCCGGAACCATACCGGATCTGCAGGAGATCCTGCTTCCAGAGGACGTTCCCTCGGATGGAATTCATACTTCAGCTGTGTTGTACCCGGTCTCCTATTACACAGGTACACTTTATTCGCTTGATAACGAAGAAGACAATGGCGGGTACGGAGGCACAAGATGGACTGAATGGCCGGTAAGCCACTCTCCGGTTCTCCCTGTTTTCATGGATGGAGAGAATTTCCGGGAATATTCGGATGGATTCAATTGCCGCGCTCTTCCCGCTCCCTTCCGTTCTGAACCGGGAGATACATGTTTTGTAGTTCTGGATAACAGGAACAATCTGTTCACATGGCGCAGATTCTCTGGGATGGATACATACCTTACCCATCCAGATGATCTACAGCCCTGTGATACGACCTGGCTTAATGCCCCGGTACCCATTCGCGTTCCGAGTGTTTCTCCTGTTCCTGAATCCAGTTTCTCCGACAGCTCCAGCAGTCAGAACTGGATCAGACTGTTTTCGGACATTCAGATAGAACAGGATGATCCGGATGATCCTCTTTCCGCGGGATGGATCCTGGGGCCATTCCGATTGCCTGCGAACGAACGAAGCCTTTCCATCGAAACAACAGGAATAACTCCTGATCTGGATATGGATCTGTTTCTCTTCGAGGATCAGAACAGCAACAGGCTGGTTGATGGAATGTCCGAGGTTGCTGAAAGTTCTTCTTCTCCCACGGCCAATGAGAATATCTTTATTCCCGATCCGGATACATCGGCAATTTACTGGATCTACATGCAGGGTTGGCAGGTACCTGATGAGGGGGGAAAAGTCGATCTGGGGCTTTCTTTTGAACCGGAAATGCTGCGAATTCACTCACTCGAACCCTCAGGCTGTCTTGATTCGATTCCTGAGCGCTTCAGTTTTGAGATTGAGCCTGAATTGGTGGAGAACGAGCAGATACTGGTTCTGTTTGACGAA
>DAOWJX010000362.1 GCA_030640155.1 Candidatus Aegiribacteria sp.
CAGGTAATTATCATCAGGTATCCTGACGCGGGTCCTCCCGGAGCAGCGTCGGGCATATCCGGATCAATATTCAGTGCCCTTCTTGAGGGAGGGAACAGAGTCTGGACAGATTCCGCAAAACGCTCTGGGAACAGCCCGTTCTGGGGGCTGCCGTGGTATTCACTGGACATAGATACTGCTGGTATCTATTGCATAACCGCCGCAGAAATACCATCTGCTGCCGGTGTTCCTTCAACAACTCTTTCGATGTTCTGCGGACGCGGGAGGGAAATGGGGAATGATCCATGGGAAACGGCTTACAGACCCAGTAATGTACCAATATTGGTCGAGGATGGTGGTGACGGTGTTTTTGATTCCGGTGACAGACTGTACTTCTTCGGAAGGGGGCTGGCCTGGTGGGAGAGCACAGGTGACAGCATGCCGCCGCATTTCAATCACAGATATTCCCATATTAATACCTACTGGTTGACATGGGGCGGAGAAGACGGTGCCAGAATGGATATGATAGATGGTAACTTAACAGGAGCCCCATCCATGCCTGATGTGTTTCTATCCAGACAGCATCTCGAGGAGAATACGATCAGGGCAGCATCTTACGGTGTTTTCCTGCCTGACGATTGGGCATGGGATCGATCAACTGGAAGTTCGGATACATGGAGCTATTACAGCTTTAATGCTCCCGCAACTACTGGCGAAGGATTCTTGAGACTGCATCTGATCTCAAATGATTATCTTGATCATCATATCCGGCTAACAATGAACGGCTCTCAATTCTGTGATACAACCTGGAGTAACGTAGATGATTTTATTCTGCAGGTTCAGTGCTCCCGATTACAGCCTTCCGGGAATAATCTGGGAATACAGATAATCAGAGATTCAGGGGAGGAAACCATTTACTTCGATTGGTTCGAGGTCTTCTCCTGGACGGAACCGAGTCTTTCCGGGCAGGCTCAGATTCCGCTTGACTGGTGGCAGGTTCCAGGTCGACAGAAATTTACGTGGAATAATGATTTATCGAATGCATATATATTTCTGATCGGAGGAGATGATCTTGCCGCTTTCGTAACGGTGGATGATCCTCACTCATTCGAATTTGAAGTTCCTGATTACTGGATTTCAAAAGAGTTTTGGATTTCGGAAATTGAAGATATGCCTTCACCTGTCAGCATTAATGAAGAGTCACCTGGAAGAATCATCAACGGAATGAGCGGTGCTGACAAGATCTATATCGCCGCCGATGAATTCTACACTGATATCCTTCCTCTTCAGCAAACCGGTGAGCAGGTTCAGATGATCGCCGCATCTGAGGTTTACAATGAATTCAACGGGGGAGTGAGAGATCCGCAGGCTATCAGGGCAATGATCTTCACTGTTGTTGACACATGGGATCCCATACCGATGGATCTGATCCTTGTTGGAGGAGGGAACTGGGATCCACTGCATTTCACATCGGCCAGAGTATCCTACATCGATATCCTGCACAAAGAATCATCAGAGACGGTTGCTGATGATCAATTCGTGATTGTGGGTGATAACCTCCTGCCCCAGATTGCGGTTTCTCGAATGGGAATAACCAACAGATCCGACCTTCAGTTGATTGTTGACCGGACCCTCTCTTACGGGAACGTGGAAAACCATGGTGAGTGGCAAACGGTTGTTCTTGGCGCCGCAGATGATGAGCGATCTCCTTTGCATGGTGGTGATGAAAGATTCCATACTCAGGAAATGGAGCGATTACTGACGGATCACCTTCCTGACGTACTCCGTCCTGAGAAGATGTATATGATCTTCTACGACTGGAACGATTTCTGGAAGAAACCCCAGGCAAGAGAGGATTATATCAGCCTGTGGAACAAAGGGTCACTTGTTTCTCTGTATCTCGGGCATGGTGGGTACGATCAGCTGGCTGATGAAGGTCTTCTCTATCTTGAGGATGTAGGTCTGCTTGCCTGTGAAAAGAGGCTTCCGGTAGCTTTATTCGGTTCCTGTGACGTCGGCGCGTTCCAGAATCCCTCGTCTGAATGTATCGCTCAACAGATAACCACATCTCATTCAGGGGGCGCAATAATCGCAAGTGGAGCTACAGGAGAAACTTCCGGACCCGGAAATGAGATTCTTCTGGGTGAGATTATTGATCGATTGTTTACTAAAGCTGGTCTCTCAGCCGATCTCTCAGTGGGAATGTGTTTTATGCTCGGAAAGATTGCCGCTGGATACAACAGTAACAATGCTTCTAATGTGCTGTTTGGTGATGGAAGTCTCAGGCTCGCCTATCCATGGACCTCCTTCGATGTAAATACTGACACCCTTTTCACCGGTGAAGCAGCCATTCTCAATGGTTCCGCTCCGAACGATGGAATCATACTGATAGAATCGTTTGAATCCTGTCAGCCCGATACCTATTATACATTCAGACATCATGATCCTATAGAATACCTCTCACTGGCCCGATCCTTTTTCAGAGGAGCAGCTGTTGCCGGGCCGGATTACTCTGCTTCCATGTTCGTTCCGATTGACAGTGATACCGGATCTCTGGCCAGAACTCAACTGGTATTTCTCAGTGATTATTCCATGGCTGCAGTGTCCACATATCCTGCACGAATGGAAACAGGGAATCCTCTATTCGATACGACAGGACCTGAAATAGAACTATGGATAAAGGGTTATAGAGATGTAGATGAACCGCATGTCTCAGGTTCGATTACAGTGCATGCATTGCTGTCTGATGATTCGGGAATAAACCTGCTTGGTAATACCGGCAGACAACTTGCTCTTTATACGGATGGTGCGCCTCAGGATGTATCCGGATATTTCCGTTATCATCAGGGATCCGGCACAACAGGCGAACTGGACGTTGAAATCGGATCTCTTGAACAGGGGAATCATCAGATTCAGCTGAGAGCCAGTGACGGGCTTTTGAATACTTCCTTGGCTCAGATGGATTTTATTGTGACTTCAACAGGTGATTTCAGTATAAGAAATGTGTTTCCCTATCCGAATCCTTGCAGCGATGGAGTGTCACTCAACTGGACCCAGACATCAGCCGGTACTGTTGATATCTCCATTTTTACACTCACGGGCAGGAGAATAATAGAGTTCGGGAACCTTGAAGGAGAAGCAGGATATAACCAGTGCTGGTGGGATTGCATGGATGCTGATGGTGACTCCGTTGCCAGTGGATCTTACATTTTTCTTGTTTCATCCACATCCACAGCAAATGCGGATGAATTCTCTGAGGTTACAGGCATAATAGCGGTTGTACGGGAATCGCGTTGAAGTATATTCCATGCTTCCTGCACATGTGTTTCTATAAATGATATGGATCTGTTTGATAGATGATGAGGTTCAATACCGGGGCAGTATATTCTGCACGGTTGAGTGGAGGAATAATGATTC
>DAOWJX010000176.1 GCA_030640155.1 Candidatus Aegiribacteria sp.
GCCCAATCCGCACATGCCTGATTGATGGGGCTTTCTGGAGATTCCGAAAAACTGTCACATATTCTCATAAGCCTAGTATTAAGCCTCTTGTCTCCAAGATCAACATCCGCAAATTCTTCAGATGCCCAGTTCATCTCGTGTTTGGTCTTCATCGCGCTCCTTCACATTGCTTATTGCTCATATTATGAATAGATGTATAATATACATCTAACATATGTTGAAAGGAACATCAATGAAAGACCTGGTAGAAAGACTGGATAAACTTTTAAGAGCGTTTGAAAAATATTCGGATTTTGTGCGGGGATCCATCAACAGCGTCTGTGCAAAATGCAACAGGGCATACTGTATCTGCGAAACAAAAACCTCGCGAAGAGCCTACAGATTAACTTATAAGAACAGTGAGCAAAAAACACGAATTGTGTACATCCCGGAAAGCAGGCTTCCGAAGATCAGGAAGATGATCGCAAACTACTCCAAGTCACGAAAGATCATAGAGCAAATAATCGAAACGAACATTGAGATTTTCAAGAACGAGGCAAGGCGCTAGGATATTAGATACTTGTGGGTAATAGAAAGGACACGCACCAGAGCGTGCATGTCCCCGTGTTGCGATGTTATTTTAGGTTTAGATGCTAGGCCCGGCCCCTGATTTCGGCCCCTGATTTCGACCCTGGCGGAAAAATTCTTTAAGAAGCCGGGATGACCTGTCCGCAAGGCACCCTCCCTTTACATAAGGATAGTGATTAAGGTTCGGCATTTCAAGGATATTCGTAACAGATCCTAATGCTCCGAATCGTTTATCCCAAGCACCATAGATGATTCTCGGAATGCGCGAGATCACAGCGAGTCCCGCGCACATGAGACAGGGTTCAAGTGTGGAATACAGACTGCAATCATCGAGCCTCCAGTCTCCTCTCGCTTCCGCAGCAGCTGTTATCACAAGATGCTCGGCATGTGAAGCCGGAAGACCGGTTTCTCTTGTTCTATTCCGATCAGTAAAAACCCTTCCGGAAGATTCCACGAGTACTGCACCTACAGGAACTTCTCCCGCCTTGAAAGCCTCGAATGCCTGATCGAATGCGAGTTCCATCCATTTAAGATCTTCAAGGGAGTGTCCTATATCAGTTTCCTCCACCCATAATCGCTTCGATCTCATCAGGATACTTCGGAATACTTTCTGAAAGCACTGTATTCCCTTTCTCTCCAATAAGAACATCGTCCTCTATTCTTACACCGATACCTTCTTCTTCAGAATAGAACCCGGGTTCCACTGTAAGAACCATACCCGCCTGAAGTTCGTCGCTGATAACATTCTCGTCATGTGTATCCAGCCCTATATGGTGCCCGATATTGTGGTAGTAGTACTTATCTATATCCTCTTTATTTTCAATGATGCTCTTCTTTATCAGAAGACCGGTATAGAATTCTTTCACTTCGGTGTTCCACTGTGAATGGAGTTTTCCCGGGCGGAGCAGTCGTATGGCTTCCTCCTGGACTTCTATTACCATCAAGACAAGCTCTCTCTGCCTGTCTGTGTACTTGCCGTTCACCGGAATGGTTCTTGTGATGTCAGCGTTATAAAGATCCTTTTTTGCTCCGAAATCAAGGAGAAGCAGAGTTCCATCCTCTAAAGGCTGGTCATTGTCGGCATAATGAAGACATGTTGCCCGTCTTCCCCCTGCAACTATTGCTGGAAACGCGGGTGTTTTCTCCCCGTTTCGCATGAATTCGTACAGCAGTTCAGCTTCAAATTCATACTCGAGCATCCCTGGTTTCAGCGCTTTGAGAGCACGGATAAAACCTGTTCGTGAAAGCTCTATTGCCTGCCGCAGAAGATCCAGCTCGCCTGCGTCCTTTATCATTCGCATGCGGAAAACGGCTTTGGACAACCTGCCAAAATTAAGATGCGGGTATGCAGCCAGCAGTTCGTACGCAAACCTCAACCTGCTGCCTTTTTCACCGGTAACACCGGCAATCGGATAGTCCACCAGAACATCCTCTATACCCCAGCGCTGTATGATTCGGTCAATCCACTTCTTCACGCCTGTATTGAATGAAATGTTCTCTATTCCGCTCCTTTCCTGAGCTTCTTCCTTTGTCAGAACAGATCCAACCCATTTTGCGTGAGTTTCGTCGTAGGCATCTATGAACAAATCTTCCCTGACGTCCATGTCCTTTCTTCTGTGTATGACAAGCCAGGTCCTTGGCTGTGTTATGCCTGTCAGGTAGACAAGATTAAGATTCGGGGTGTATGGATAGAGTTCATCCGCACTGGAAGATTTTGATCTGGAAGGGGGGAGAATTAGAGCAAACTCTTCAGGCATTTCCTTTATCAGTCGTTGTCTGCGATCCGAGTATATCTCCGAACTGAACATTCTGATCCTCCAATATATGTTGCTGTTACGTTATTATTTCTTCAAGTTTGAGTTTTGGAACATGGTGTATGCCAAGTTCGTCTCTCCAGTATCTTATGTCCTTAAGCGCAGTCTCAAGAATAACTTCTTCCCCGGATACGCCAAGGGCTATGACAAGCTGTGGTCTGTAATTTTCGGGAGTATCTACTGCTTCTGAAATAATTCCGCAGTCAAAACTCATTATGATGCATGAACCGTAACCTGCTTCTCTTGCAGAGAGAACTATATAGGCTGCTGCAATTCCAACGTCCATTTTGGTATATGGCTTTTCCTCATCCGGAGCATGAATCACTATATAGGCTGCAGGTTTCTCACCCTCCTCAGGGCCTGTCCATTCCTCAAGATAGCCGGCCCATTTCAGTGCCGGAAATATCCTTTCGCAATTATTTTCTGAAGTTACAGCACTGAATCGCAATACCTGAAGGTTGGCTGCATTGGGTGCGAGTCTGGCTGAATCAACAAACTTAAAGATGTTTTCTCTTGAAAGTCTGACACTTTGTTTGAAGCGTCGAATCGATCGGGTCTCCAGTACAAGTTTCGAGAAACGCATTAAATCCTCCCCTGTTTCCTGTTTCTTTGGTAACCAGGTGGAATATAGCAGGAGGACGCACAGTAGCTATGGGGGACACGCACCAGAGCGTCATGCTTTTGGGGGACACGCAGCAGAGCCAGGTTTATGGGGGACACGCACCAGAGCGTCATGCTTTTGGGGGACACGCAGCAGAGCCTGCATGTCCCCGTAGGCTAGTCTTCTA
>DAOWJX010000122.1 GCA_030640155.1 Candidatus Aegiribacteria sp.
ATAAGATAATAGGTTTCAATGAGAGTAAAGGGCCTGATGTCTCAAGAATGGGAGTTCAGCGGGATCTTCTTCCTGTAGTTGAAGGCTGCACTGTTCAGACAAGATGGGGGCCCGTGAAAACAGATCATATACTTTTCATTGCTGCCGGAGCTTTTCACGGATCCAGCCCATCGGACCTGATTCCGGAACTGCAGGGCCGATTTCCCATGAGGGTTACACTGGACCCCCTTTCCGAGGAAGATCTTCTCAGAATTCTGATCGAACCTGAGAATTCTCTCTTAAGTCAGTACACCGCGCTCCTTGAAGCGGATGGAGTATCAATTCAATTGAATAGAAAAGTAGCCGCAGTAGTCGCAAAAACAGCAAATTATCTTAACGAGGAAACAGAGGATATTGGAGCTAGAAGGTTAAGGCCTGTATTGAGTTATCTTCTGGATGAGCAACTATTCGGAGCGCCTGACCTCGTTCAGGGGAAAGTAAGGATTACCGTTAAGGCTGCAACTGCAATTCTTGCAGACCTTGCTGATCGAAGAGAAGATGGTAATTATATACTCTAACTTCAAAAATGGAGAGGCTTAAATTTTAATATGCATCGATCAGTCAATGAAGTTGCATACAAAATTGTATATTACGGACCCGGGCTATCAGGGAAAACAACGAACCTGAGAAGGATTCGTGATATTATCACTCCCGAGTATAGAGGGCGTCTGGTTACACTATGCACACGCGGAGAAAGAACAGTCTTTTTTGATTTTCTTCCAATCAATTTCGCAACCATTGGAAATGATCGCATAAGGCTTCATCTATATTCAGTTCCGGGTCAGGCATACTACTCACTAAGCAGGCGAGTAATACTCGACGGAGTTGATGGTGTTGTCTTTGTTGCTGACAGTCAGACTGAACGACTGGATGCAAACCTTGACAGTATTGAAGATCTGGAAAGTAATCTTGAGTCATATGGCATGGATCTGGAACAGTTGCCCACCATATTGCAGTTCAATAAACGTGATCTTCCATCTATTACTCCTCTGAATGAACTTGAAAAACAGTTGAATCGACATAACTGGGAATCAGTTGAATCTGTTGCAATAGGTGGATCAGGACCAGTAGAAACACTTAAGCTCATGTCTGCCGTTATCGCCAAACAACATGTGGACCTGCTCTCCTGAAACTGAGATCAAATACTTTCAGAATACTCAATGAGATACACCTGAGAAATGCTGTTTAATAAATATTTCATTCCTGTTGCTTTAGTACTTATGCTTGCTGTTGCCGGCGGACTGCTCTTCAGAAGCTGGTTTTCAGACAGCATAATGCCTCCCCCATCGAGAATGCAGGGTGAGACGACACAATCGTACAGGTATGCGATGATGATCTCTAAGGGGCGTCCGATACCTTCTAATGATATGCTTGTTATGCACCCTGAAGGAATGTCAACATCAGAGAACTCCATTTTCGAGGAATACTTAGCCGGAGGGCTTCATAGAATAACAGGTGGTGATTTCAATAGTTTTCTGCGCTTATTCTGTCTGCTGTTTCCTCTTCTGACGATACCTGCTCTATACCTCTGGCTCCGCGAGGCTGATTATACTATTCCGTATGCACTTGCGGGTTCCTCACTTTACGCATTTCTGCTGCCGGCTCTACTCAGAACCAGGGGCGAATCATTCTACAGAGAAACAGTAGCGCTTCCACTTATTATTATCCTGGGATGGCTTACCGAAAGAGCGCTTTCAAGGAAGAATGGTGCCTGTGGAAAAGGATATGCTGCTTACATAGCTCCGGGAGTGATTCTGTTTCTTGCTCTTGCCGCATGGAAAGTTACTGCGGCAGTCTCCTTTTTTCTCCTTCTTTACATTCTCTGGAAAGAATGCAGTACAGGTCAGATTCCGCGTAAGCTAAGGATATCGCTTGCCCTTGCGCAGATCTCAGCAGCAGTTCTTCTCACTCACATGAGGCATGATGCTGCATGGATAAGTCCTGCCACTGTAATGGCTCTCTTTCTCATAGTTCCCGCATCAGGAAAAAAATGGCTGTTCTGGTCAGCTTCAGCTCTTGCCCTGATGTCTGCTCTGGTGGGATCTGGTTCCACAGGACATGTCGGAGCGGTGATCATGGCAAAACTCCGTTTCGCTTTCGCGCATCCGTCAGATCCATCTTTACTCTCAGCCAATGCAAGACTGTTCTGGGTTTCCGGGTATACAACGCCAACTCCCGCTCAGTTCCTTTTCCTGTTCGGGATTCCTGTTATAGCAGCAATACCGGGAATACCTTCATTTTTTAAAACGAAAAGATATACACTCCTCTTCTGGTTTCTACCTTTATCATTTGCTGGATACCTCTTCTTTGACCGCCTTCATATACTTCTCGCCGTTGCGCTGATACCGGTCATTGCGGAATCATTGAAGAAAACCTGGGCGATTATACCTGTGGTTGCGCTGATTATCACTCATTCGATTTTCCCTGCAAGCGTCGCTGAAGCGTTGTCATCCACCGGTCTTGAATTCAGGAATACCGAATCACTCCTCAGCGATAACGAAGTGGATGAAATGATACTCTGGATTGAAAGAGAATCAGAACCAAACGAAGCATTTCTCAGTTTCTGGCATCTCTCGGGTTTGATATCAGCCTATACGGAACATCCTGTTGTTACGCATACATTTTTTGAAAGTGAAAAAAACAGAGATACAATAATCAGATTTGCTGAATTAATATTCCAACCTGAAGACAGTCTTCTCTCTTTCATGATAGAGAAGGAATGTGATTTCGTAGTATATCAGGCGGATTTCCTCTTTGACAGAAGTTACTCAGGATTGTGTTATCTGGCTGGATTGACTGATATCCCTCCCGATGCGGTTGCTCTTGAAATGCATTACAATCCTTCCTCTCTTGATTCATTCTCAATTGTTTTTCAGGGTCCTTCTCTCCGGATATTCAGAGTAGGAGAAATTGAGGATATTTCCCACAGAGAATTGCTGTTTGAGAAACGATATTCTCACTGCTACGATAACTATGATGCCGCAAGAGCGCTTCTCGCAGACCCGAGATCGGCATCCGGTTACCTTGCCGATACAGGTCTTGAGAATAATGATCCGAACATGCTTTCAGCAGCTCTTCTTCTTGGTGTATCAAATGGAGGACCGCAGAATGTGACACAGATGATGCTTAATGACCTCATACAAATGTATATTCAGGGTAACTACAACCTTGATTATCTTGCTGAGGATATTGAGACATTTATGTACTGGTGTGGTTCCATATCGGAGTTGAGATTGCTTCTGGCAAGATTCTATGCTTCCAGCGCCAGATATTCGGACGCAATAAATGAATATAGTATGCTTCTGGAGGAAGATCCTGGTAACATGGAAGCTGCGGAGGAGATGCAAATGCTTTTAAACGGGGTTCGATCATGAAGCTTGAATTTATGAAGATGAGTGGCGCAGGTAATGATTTCATAATGTTCAATAATATGGATTCCTCCCTTGATCACATTCTGAGTACTGATTTTATTCGAACTATATGCCAAAGAGGTCTATCTGCAGGAGCTGACGGTCTGATTGAAATGAAAGCCGATCCGGAATATCCATTCAGAATGAAGTACTACAACAGCGATGGAAATCCGGCGGGGATGTGCGGGAACGGAGGCAGATGCATTGCCATGTATGCTGCTCTGAAGGGTATCGTCCCGGACAACAGTGTATTTTCATTCAGAAGTGACGTTGGAATTCATAAAGCTGAAATAACAACTTCAAACACTGCAAGAATCTGGATGACGACCCCGGATATCCATTTCCTCAATAAACCCCTTGAACTGCATGAGAAAAACATACTTTTATCCTTTCTGGATACCGGTGTTCCGCATGCAGTAGTATTTATCGATGAAGATGACTTCGATGGTTTCAGTGAACAGGCGCCTTTACTCAGGAATAACGAGATATTCGGTGCTGCCGGAGCTAATGTAAGTTATGTTTCCGTTAAAGGTGATTCCAGAATCCTGATACGGACATGGGAAAGGGGTGTCGAACGAGAAACCCTTGCTTGCGGAACTGGAGCGGTTGCTTCGGCCATTTGCACGAATCTGCTTTATAATCACAAAACGCCTGTTCAGGTTCAGGTGAAGAGCGGACAGATTCTTACAGTTGGAAAGAGCGGAGACGACTGGTGGCTTGAGGGTGAGGCAAGACCTGTCTATTCCGCTGTTCTACTGAATCCTCGAGCGTAAGAAAAACGGAGGTAACTTGAATATCTGTTCAATTCAGCGTTTCAGAGCGGGTATAACTCAGTTGGTAGAGTGTCAGCTTCCCAAGCTGAATGTCGCGGGTTCGATCCCCGTTACCCGCTCCAGTATTATTCTGGTAATTGTCCTGTTTGCAGTTTCAACATCATTTGCCTCATTTCAAGATCAGCGGGACTTCTGGCTGGATGCATCTGGATTCCATATCCAGTCTGCGGAGAGTACACACTGGAATCAGTATACCGAAAGAATGCTTAAGTCTCAGCTGAAAAATGGAAATAGAAAGGCTTTTATTCCTCTGATCTGTATTCTTGTCAACAGTGGAAGAATTGCTGAAGCAGAGATCTGGATGCAGGGAAGAGGAAGCATTATTCCTGTGACCAGAAGAGATCTGGGAATTGCCCTCTCATGGTACGGTCGATTCCAGCTACACACTGCCATCTCAAATGAAGTGAATATTCCACCTGATCTTCAGAATGATGATTACGGATCAGCTATTGCTGCTGTGGTGTTACAGGGCTGGATGCATACATCACCTGAGGGGAATTTTCATTCCGATGCGTTTATCGGACCTGCAGATCTTGAGCGTCTGTCAGGAATCTTTTTCCCATCCTCTTTCTCCTGGGAGGAGAACTGGATAGGTATGAATACCCTTGACAGTCTGTTTAAATCAGGAATCGTTGAAGGTGGTTACAGATAATCAGTAATTCAAAATACAGGAACCAGTGGAAATATCCGGTTATGCTCAAACATGAAATACGCCGGATAACAAGTGATATTTCAAAAAGACTTCCCGTTCTGCCCGCTCTGGTTACATGGGTTCGTCTCCTTGGTGTTCCGGCAATTCTCCTGGTCATCTATCGATCTCATAATATGAAACTACTGTTCTGGATAATACTGGTCTGCAGCATATCTGATTATCTCGACGGCTGGGTAGCAAGAAGGTTGAAACAGACCTCATATCCAGGTAAGGTTATGGATTTCATCGCGGACAAGTTATTTCTCTCCATAGCTCTCTTCTCACTCTCCTTTTCTCTTGGAGCTATTGATACCGTAAGCGCCAGTATTCTTGCGGGTTACCATCTCCTGATGCTTCTGGCTCTTTCAGTAATCTCCTGGAGCATTCTCGTTCCGGTTGTTACTATAACAACGGGAGAACGTCTGGCAGTTCTTTTCAGCTATCTTCTGCTGATCGTTTCTTCAGGTAAACTGGCTTTCCCTGATAAACACATATTTATATCTCTGCACTGGCCGTTGACTGTAATAGCTCTTCTGTCAGCTCTAGCAGGTCTCCTGAGTTATCTCCGACTCCTTAAGAGACTGCTTTCCCGGATTCTGGAGTAGACCAATGGTAATTCAATTCATTATTTCAATAGTCCTTCTGATTGCATCCGGATCCGACCTGGAAATAAAAGGTGAATTAATCGAAGCGGGAGCCGCTTATCAGGAAGAAAACGATTCAAGCGGAGAAGTACGGATACTGAGCAGATTTCTTGAGGAGGCTCTTTATGCAGGTCAGAACAGACATGCGTATAATCTGCTTCTGATTCTTGAATTTTATCCGCTTGAAGTCGGGTATTATGAGTATTGGTACGCCAGATTAGCATGGAGCTGCGGTCTTTCGGAATATGCCTGTAACTCTCTTGATTCTCTCAATGCCGATCAATGGCTCACAGCAAGGGCACGTGGACTCGCGGCACAGTTCAGGGGGGATGCGAAACTTGCGATACAGTATTACAGGGAATCCTGGACATCAGCAAGGACATCAAGGGAACGCTACTATTCCGCCCTTGATCTTAGTTTTGCCCTGCTGCAGACAGGGGAATATTCAGAAGCTGAAATGATCACTTCATTTCTGGTTGAAAATTTTCCTGGAGAGGGGATACCTCTTATTGCTCTCGGACTCATTCATTATGAGCAGAATCGATTTGGACCCGCAATGACCGTTCTGCAATCCGTATTCACCGGAGAAACCTACACTGAAACTGCAAGAACATTTGCCGGAATACTATTGGAGGATCTAGAATGAATAACCTGTCCAGTATTTTCAGGCGTATCTTGAATAAACTGTTTATAAGACGTTATCATAACAGGAATGTCATTCATTTTCCGAACAGTATATTGCAGCCATCCCGGATAGTAATTTACAGCGGACCAGCGGATTCAGATATATGGCCGGCCATGTATCTGGCTGATATGCTTCAGAAGGCTTATCCGAGCTCTAAAATGTCAATAATCTGCAATATAGATGATGGTGAGCTCTTAAATATGCTTCAGTGGAAACCACGGATTCACTTTTATGAAAAGCATCCAACGATGCCCAGTCTTCTTGATGATGAACAGTTCTCAGATGATACATTATTCTTCTATCCCTACACGACAATTGATAATAATGCTGGAAACCTTCTGATGAGTTCAGGTGCCGGTATTAGAATTGCGCCGCTGGAATATGATTCACCCTATATCAATCTTCGAATAAGAACTGATTCCACAGTTTATCCGACTATTCTGCATCAGATATGCAATGCGCTGGGAATCAATTCCGAAACAACCTGGAAACCGGTGATTCAGCAGCAGATTAAGGAACATGCAAAGAAACTGATGGCTCCTGTATCCGGACGCCATCTGCCATATATAGTTACATCTTCCACAGCGATTTCCATCTTGGAAAAGCACAGAGCTGAGATTCCGCTCAGAACCGTTTCGCTTTCAGGTAAATCAACCGATTTTGAAAACCTGGACAGAGAAACAAGAGCAGCGATAATAGCCGATGCGGAAGCAATAGCAACCGATTCAGAGGATTTATGGTGTGATGCCTGTGCTCTTGATATACCAGTGGTAGCATTGGACAGTTCTGGTACTTTTATAAAATGGAGTAATTATTCTACTGTTTCGAATGAGAGTGAGTTTATTGAAGCCTGGTCTCAACTGCTCAGAAGAGGCTGGTGAAAGATTTGTCTCTTGTTGTCAGGGTTCCAAACTGGCTCGGAGACATGGTTATGGCGTTACCGGCACTGTCTTCACTGACTGAAAAATATCCGGACATGACCTTCTGGAGCCGCCCCGGAAACTCAGGATTGCTTCGAGTTTTCTTTGGTTCAAGGGATATATACACTAAGAACAGGCTCCCTCGAATGAATTTCGACTCTCTTCTTCTGATGACGGATTCCTTCAGAACAGCCCTTCAGGGATTTCTTTCCGGAATACCTCAGAGAACGGGTTACTCAACAGACATGAGAAAACTGCTTCTTACGAATGCCTTGAAGCCTCCCGCTGACCGTAATCATCATCATTCTCTTGACTACATTGTACTGTCTGATGCTATGGGTGCTCATCTAAAGGCTGATATTCCGGTTCCCACTGTTAAACCCGCTTATGAACCTCATGTTGCTTTCTTCTCAGGAGCAAAATACGGCAGCGCTAAAAGATGGCCTGGTTTCGCTGAACTTGCGCTGATGCTGCATGAAGAAACAGGGTTACCATCGATATTCTACGGTACTCCGGAAGAGGAATGTTTACTCAGCGAGATAGCATCAAAGATTCCGATGTCCTCCGCGTTAACAGATCTGGATATTGAAACTCTGGTTTCATATCTCCTTTCCGCGGAAATAGCGATAGGAAACGACTCGGGAGGAGTTCACCTCTCTGCTGCGGTGGGAACACCGACAATTACTATATTTGGCTCTACATCGCCTGTATGGACTGCTCCTCTTGGAAGAAAGACAATCATAATGACTTCCGGGAGATCATGTTCCCCCTGTTTTAAACGTACATGTCCTGAGGGTAAACCGCTATGTCTCGATGATATATCTCCCGAGGAAGTCCTGAACGCCTCCATTAGAATACTTGAGAACGGAGACAGTTGATATGTCAAAGATTCTGCTTGTAGATTGCTACAATCTTCTCTATAGAGGACACTTCGCGATGCACAGAAATCCTCTGAGGGCACAGGATGGAACGAATACAAGCGGTCTTTATCATCTTGTCAGCGAAATACTGGATATGACAGAAAAACGTTCAGCTGATATCACGGTTGCCGTATTCGATTACCCGAAACCAAGTTTCAGAAAGAAAATATATCCTGAATACAAATCCAACCGCCCTCCTATGCCTGATGAGTTAATAATTCAGTCGAACCTTGCACGTAAGCTGATTCCGGCGCTGGGTATTCCGCTATTAG
Organism: Candidatus Aegiribacteria sp.; assembly: GCA_030640155.1. Classification (GTDB taxonomy): domain Bacteria; phylum Fermentibacterota; class Fermentibacteria; order Fermentibacterales; family JCC-6; genus Aegiribacteria. The sequence continues at coordinate 8,415 of DAOWJX010000122.1, forward strand.
AAGAGGAGGGTCTCGAAGCTGACGATATCATAGCATCCCTGACAGTACAGGCACTGAAAAGGGGTGATACTGTTGAAATACTCTCCACTGACAAAGATCTTCTGCAGCTTCTTTCGGATGGGGCAACAATGCTCAGACCCGGCAAATCCGGGACTCCCATATCAATAATACAAAGGGAGGATGTAGAAAGCGTAATAGGCGTATCCAGCGATCAGGTAGTTGATTTTCTTTCTCTTACTGGTGATTCTTCGGACAATATCCCCGGAGCGAGAGGAATAGGTCCGAAATCAGCTCTGAAGCTTCTGAAGGAATTCGGCAGCGTTGATGCCATATACGGGAATATCGATGATGTATTGCCGGAATCTGTTAGGAGCAAACTTCAGGAAAGCAGAGAGCTGGTATATCTCAGTAAAGAACTTATTGCTCTCATGCCTGTGAAGGACATAGAAACTTCAATTGACGATCTTTCAATGAGCAGTCCTGATGAAAACACGGCATATGAGATACTGACACGACTGGGGATGAACAGTATTCTCAGGAAACTGCATATACAACCGGCAGGAGACCTTTCGGCGTGCAGATTTCAGATAATCCCTGTTCCTGGTGCACAACAAGCATCATTAATTCAGTTGAGGAACTTGAGAATCTCGATTTTGATAATTCACATAACACTCTCATAGCTCTGGATACTGAATCAACATCAGTGCGGCCATTTGAGGCTGATCCTGTTGGAATATCCTTTGCATTTTCAAAGGATACCGCTGTCTATATTCCCCTTGCTGGTCCCG
>DAOWJX010000340.1 GCA_030640155.1 Candidatus Aegiribacteria sp.
AGAAAATACGGATGAACTGCTCTCCATATTAAGGAGTGAACTGCAGGATGCGAGGATAAAATCATCTGCAGCAGGTATTGAGAAGGCCTCCATACTGGCAATATCGGGAGATGCAGAGGGAGCATTAAAGGAAATTGACAATCTTGACGGAGAACACCCTGAAGCTCCGGATATAAGGGCTCTTGCTCAATGGAACCTTGGATTCAGAAATCAGGCTATTTCGACCTGGCTTAATGAATACAGAAAAACAGGCGGGGAGATGCCCCTTACACGACTGGCATGGGCTATAGGGCAGACCGGTGCGTTGATGGAAATATCTGCTTTTCGCAGATTTCTGGCTGATAGACACCCGGCTCTTACATCAATTATAGAAAATACAGGCGTTCTGGATAATAGCAGTGGACTTGATTTACTGTCCGGACTCCGGATCAATCCGAAAATGAAGAAGGTGAACAATGGCTAAAGCACCAGAATCTGACAAAAAGGGACTTTCGATGGAGGAGCTTCTAACCGGAATAGGGAAACTTATATACAAACTCAATGAATCCGTTGAGAATAGCAATACTCTTCTTGAAGAGCTGGAAAACAACCTCTTGGCAGTGCTTCAGGAGAAATTTGATGGTATTGCCGAGCAGCTTGTGAAGTCAAATGAATTGCTGGCTGGAGATAGACCTGATCCTGTCGATAAAAAGGTTTTTGTCAAGGAACTTGGAAAAGTAACGAAACTGCTTTCTGAGTCCGCAAAGTCAATTGAGAAAACAGTAAAAGATGTAATCAGCAAGCAGGATAAAAAGGGTGGAGACGCACTCGCTGAAAAGGTCAGTTCTATTGACACAGCGGTCAAGGAGAATTCTCAATATCAGAAGGAACAGTTTGAGGAAATGAGCAAACTCCTTTCTCTTCATTCCGTTGGAGTAAAGGATAACCGCGTGAGAGATTTAAATCGCTCAGCGATAATGCATTTCAATAATGCGGAATACGAACAGGCCTTATCAAGCCTTCAGGATGCTATCGAACTCAGCCCTGATAATCCTGGACTTCTGGCAAACATGGCTCATATAAAAGCTTCTCAGGGGAAGCTCGATGAAGCAGAGGAGAGTTTCAGGAAAGCTCTGAAAGCAGATCCGGACCTTGAGACTGCAATTTCAGGCCTCGGAACAATCCTTGTTCACACCGGACGAGCGAATGAGACTATTGAATTCCTTCAGAAATTCTTTGATAGAGAATCAGAACCTTCAATTGGAGTCATGATCGCTATGAGCAGAGCTTACGCGGCGGAAGAGAACCATTCAAAGGCTGTTGCTCTTCTCGAGCGGGCTGAGAAGGTAGCTCCCGGACATCCGGAGCTGGAACAGGAACTTGCAAAGTACCGATAGTTCTATGAGGGTTCTTCTTCTTATTTCATGCATTTCACTGATCGGCTGCACCACAGTTCAGCCGGAAGGGAATCAGCCTGCTGATCTGTCTCCTGAGCAGAGAAGCGACCTGGCTGAAGCATGCGGGGATTCTCTCGCTGCAATAGGATTTAATGATGAAGCTCGCGAATGTTTCATCAGGGCTGCACTCCTGAGAACTCCGGAGGATTCATTGAGACATGATCTGATCTGGAAGGCTGCAGATGTCAGTGATGCTTCCAGTGTAATCTGTGCGCAGCTCCTTCTTGAGCAGACGGATTCGCTTGCTCCTTATAAAGCTCTTCAGCTTGGTGGACATGAAGTGGGAAGAGAATTGATCTCATACATTTCCAGGCATGATTGCGTCATGCCTGAGTACCTGTATCTTGTTCTTGCTGATTCTCTTCTAGTGAGTGGAGAAGCTGATCTTGCTCTGATTGTCATTCCGAATATTCCTGAGGATCTTCCGAAAACTGCCCTTCGCAGTAGAACAATAATCTTCTATCGAGCTTTGCTGGAAACAGGAAGATTGTCAGACGCTGATTCTGTTTTTCTGGTTTCTGAGAGTTCCTTCGATGACGAACTGCTATCATTACTTTGTCATTACAAGGGTGCCTGGATGCTTCGGGATGGAATCTCCGGATACAGAGAGGTATTTCAGAAAGCCTTTGAACTCTGGCCTGCGGCTCCCGTTCATGCTCATGGATACGATATGCTTCGTGAATTCATACTGAATGACAGAAGCCTGGCTGCAGCATTTGCCGATCCGTTCTATTCAGGTGGTCTGTGGAACGAACTTTACGATATCGCTGTCAATTCCCCTGATCCCGATCCTCACCTGTGGTATCTTGCGGCAAGAACCAGGGACAGACTGGGGTTCTACGAAACAGCTGTGGAAATGCTGGAGCAGTACCATGAAAAATGGCCGACAGGTCGTGATACACCCGATGCGCTGATCTATCTGGGACGCAACCTGGGACGGAACGGTAACTGGCAGAGGGGGCTGGAGGTTCTTGAACAGTACGCTTCGGAGTTTCCGGATCATCACAGGATCGGGAATTTGCCGTGGTATATGGGGAACATGTTAACTGAGAACAGACAGTGGCAGCAGGCTATTCCATGGTTTCGAATGACACTTGAGAAATACCAGTTCAACGTTACGGCTGATGATGCCCATTTTTACCTGTGCTTCTGCCTGATGAAGACCGGCAGGATATCGGATTCAATGGAGGAATTCAGCAATTTCATTTCAAGATGGACAGGAAGCGTCTATCTCTCCTCAGCGAAGTACTGGTTGGGAGAACTCCTTCTCGCAGAGGGTAATCCGGACGGAAGTGTGATTCTTGAGCAACTAATTTACGATGCGCCAGCCAGCCTTCCAGCGAACTTCGCAAGGGAACTCCTTGGAAAGCCTGCCTGGAAACCTGTTTATACCGGGGAATCTCTTACTGACTGGATGACCAGACATGAACATCCTCCAGCCCTGCCGCCAGAGGAAGCTATTCGCGGATTATTTCTGCAGGAAGCCGGTCTGAGGCGTTTCGCAGATGGAGAATTCAGGAAAGCTGAAGATATTGCGGGTGGACCCGATTACCTTGCGCCCTTCTACATTCAGAATGGTGTATGGGAGAGAAGGCCTGTTTCCGGCTATCTGATGTGGGATCTTGCAGGAGATGACAATGATCGCCCTCGAGAGCTCTGGATGCTCCGCTATCAGATGGCATGGCCGGAACTC
>DAOWJX010000119.1 GCA_030640155.1 Candidatus Aegiribacteria sp.
ATAATTCCCTCTTCCTGTGCCAGTTGAAGCCCCTGCTCAATATGACCGCTCCCCTCGAGGAGTCTTCTCATTTCATCCTCTTGCAGTCTCGAACGAGCCTTGGATACCGGTAGTTTACTCCGTCTTCTTTTTGTGCCGATCATCTTGTTCATGAGATTTTTAAGATTCTCACCTGCGGGATTATCGAAACCCGCGCCCGGCATTATTGGAAATATTTCCATATGCGGCGTATTCTCAGCGAGGATGAGTTCAATCTCGGTATCCTCCAGAAGACCTTTTTCAAGCATACTCTTGAGTTCAGTGCCCGTTCTTGAACTGTAACCTGTTTTCTGAAGGCTTTCGATAAGTTTCGCAGTAACAATCTCGTTTACTTCCTCTTCTCGATTTCTGCGAGCGTTTTCCGCAGCAATACTCACTCCTTTGCGAACCAGAGATCTTACCATTGATTCAACATCACGACCAACATAACCGGTTTCAGTGTATTTTGTTGCCTCGACTTTTACGAATGGAGCTCCAGTAAGATCAGCAATTTTTCTTGCTATTTCAGTCTTTCCAATTCCTGTAGGACCCATCATTATCAGATTGCTGGGATAGATTTCGGATCTAATGGCTTCAGGAGTGTTCCGTCTTCTGAATCGGTTACGAAGTGCTATTGCAACTGCTCTTTTGGCATCGTCCTGACCGATTACATACCGGTTAAGCCATTGAACGGTTTCAGCAGGTGTAAGTATACTGTCCATCAAGGAAGCTCCTCCACCTGTATGTCACCACCGGTGTAGATACAGATTCCTGAAGCTACAGCAATGCTTTCCAGAGCCATTCTGGAAGGCCCCATCTTCGTATGCCTGTCAAGTGCTCTTGCCGCTGCCAGAGCGTACGCCTGACCGGAACCGACTGATACAATACCATCTTCTGCTTCAACGATTTCACCTGAACCACCGATTATAAGAGCATGCTCTCTGTCCACCGCAGCAAGAAGAGCCTGAAGCTGCCTCAGGTACTTATCAGTTCTCCATTCCCTTGCAAGATCTACCGCTGCGCGAGGCAGATTGCCTCTTGCCGCTTCAAGCTTTTCCTCAAGTCTCTCAACGAGCGCAAAAGCATCCGCTCCAGTGCCGGAAAATCCGACGAGTACGGTTCCCGAATACAGCTTGCGAATTTTGCGCGCCGTGCTTTTTACAATGGTCTCACCCAGTGTTACCTGGCCGTCAGCAGCCATGGCTGCTTTCCCGTTTCGAACGATACCTATTACCGTTGTGGCATGAATATCCACTATCAGGAACCCCCTGTAAGAATGTTGACCCACGAATACCGTCCGGAAGCACGTCCGGGGTCGGGAATCGAAGCGGCATAGGAAGCGGGATCATTTAAAATAGAATTAAGAAGAGTCTCAGATACGATCTCACTTCTTGAAAGAGCGAGATACATCATTGATGGTCTTCCGGCTTTAGCAGCCATCCATGCGACAGCCTCAGGTGACACTCTGTTACTCTCGGTAAGATACCAGTCAGACCACGTCATGGAAGTACTGACTCCATCCTCAAGTATCCTTTTCGCGAATGTCCGGATTATCGATGCCTGGACAGGATCATCCATATGGTTCGCAAGTACAAGTCCTGCTGATACCGATGACATGATCTGTCCTCTTGAAGCAAGTGTAATCATGCTTTCGATAATATCGGCGGGAGAAGCATCTGATTTGAGCTGGAATTCAGTGGGGCTGGATACGTCTATATATTCGAATATTATGAATAATCCGCTCTCAATCGGATTCAACCTTGAATTTATCGGTGTTGTTTCCACTATCCTTGAAAGTGTTGTATGCGCTAATTCCTCCAGTTGCAACGACATTGTATCAAGCGGCACGATCATATTATCCAGAACCCTCCTCGCTCCGATGTAGTCGGGAAACATCAGAGACATTTCCACTCTCAACCAGGCAAAAGGAATGGATCCGTCATCCAGCACTTCAAAAAGATTGTCATACTCGATTTTCTGTTGATAGCCAAGTGAACCGTCAATACCTGTTGCCAGATTAGAGAGATATATGGAAAAATTAATAAGTTCCGGTTTTCCCAGTCTTTCACCTGATTCGCGGACTTCGCGCGAAATGGCAATCAGTGTATCTCTCGCAGCAGCCGGTCCGTACATTCCGTCAACCAGCCTTGCTATAATTACCGCTCTTAAGGGAAGTATCTCAGCCCATTCGTCGGGCAGAGTTATGAAAAGCCTTTCTGCTTCATCAAGAGCCATCATAACACTGTCAGGTTCTCCAATAGAAAGATAGTGATAAGCCAGCTGGTGATAGGCTGCAACATAGTTCCTGAGTAACTGAATTGCCTGGTCACACTTATAAATTCCGGGATCATATACTCCAATGAACTGATATTCATTCATCAGCTGCCATCCCCGATGAGAGTTAACAGCGTCAACTACAGGGAATTCCGTCACACGATAGGCGATTCCTTCCATTTCCTGGTAATTCTCAAGGAATTGCCGGCTGTCCCTCGCGACTGTACCTGCGAAATAGATATCTCTGCCATGTAAAGGTCTTCTCCTGATCATTTCCAGCAGAACAAGATCCTGCATTGAAAGAGCGCCCTGATTCGCCGGACCTTCTGTCGGCATTGCTATAGCCAGCCTGTCATCCGTGATCGCCCATGGCCAGGCCTGATTGAATGTTGTTCTCAGAATCTCACCATCAACGGGCGAGTGCTCCGGCTCCATATTAGTATTCACATGAAAGTAGTGAGGACCCCAGATAAATACCGGCCTGAGAGAATCAACAAGACCCAGATTTCTGTAATCAAGAAGAAGAGAATCTCTATCTATCAACTGATTAACGTACCAGTTTGTATTCATCAGGCTCAGATTGCTGACAATGACATCACGTCTTACACCAAGAACTCCCTGAGCGAACCAGAGGGGGAATGTATCATTGTCTCCATTCGTTATCAGAACAGCATTTTCAGGGCAGCTCTCAAGAAGGTTTATACCGTAATCCCGCGCTAATAGAGATTCGGACCTGTCACACCTGTACATATTGGCTCCCAGGGATGCGACCGGTATCAGTAAAGCAATCCATGCCAGTCTTGATCTGTCCGGGAGGAAATCTTTCAGTATCGATACGAGCCCGATTCCGGAGAATATCGCAAAAAACGCAAATGAAGCTCCGAAGAAATAATCCCGCTCGCGCACTTCTCCAAGAGTTGTACCCTCAGCACCTGTTTTAAAATTCAATATCAGGAAGATGAAGAAAACAGAAGACATCAGGAACAGGAATCCGAGGTACAGCAGAAGTTTCGGCCGTTTCATTCCGATAACGAATATTCCGTATATAGCCCCGAAAACCAGTATTATCTTCATCAGCATGGATACAGCGAAACCGACCTGTCCGCCAAGAAGACGATCCCAGCCCTGATCAACACGTCCTGATTGCCAGGACAGGTACTTAAGATAGAGCTTCATCTGATCGAGAAATGGTCCTTTTCTTTCAAATATTGATGTGCTTCCGTACTGTTCTCTGCTGAAAGCCTTCGAAAAGTTAGTCCAGTTCGTTGAATCCGTTTCGTTGATTTCCGGACTCTGTACAGCCCTGAGTGGCATGTAAAGGTGAATGCTGAAAGCCAGAACAACAAGACCCAGCATCGTGAGAATAAACCAGGATTTCTTCCAGATAACGCTTCGTTTCCGAAATGCATAAATCAGGTATATCATCAGAATGGGAGGGCCGGTTATGAGCGGAACGCTTCCATGATTCGCTACTGCAAGAATAAGAAGATATGAGATGAGCAGAAGGTACTTTGCTTCTCCCCAGCCACCGCTGTCAGGTTTGAATGTTTTCCCGCTCTTCTCGGCGTACCTGTCAATCCAGCAGTCAAACAGCAAGAGGATAATAAAAGTAAGAAGAAGAGCAGTGGCATAAGTTTCTGTGGCGTTACTGTTTCTCCAGATGCTATAGCTGAATGCCGCGATCAATCCTGACAGTACCGACATCGGTCTGTACCATATCCGGTTGAAATTCATTCTATGACCCCAGCGCTGCACCAGCCGCGCGAGTATTCCAATTGCAAAGGCACTGGATAATGCACAGAGAAGATTAACTCTTGGAGCTATAGCCGGTATGAAAGAAAACAGAATCGTACTGAATCTCCCGAGGAGAACAAATAACGGAACACCGGGAGGATGAGGTACTCCTGCTGTCCAGGAGCATGTCAGGTATTCTCCACTGTCCCAGAAACTGACACTTGGCGCAAGGGTAATCAGATAAACAGCTCCAGCTGCGAGTCCCACAAGAATCGCAATAATTCTGTCAGTCCTGATTCTTTTACTGTCCTCGGTTTGTATTCTCACTCTTCCCCCCTGGGATGTGCTTTTCTATAGGCTTCTTTCAGTCTTTCCCTTGTCAGATGAGTATAGACCTGCGTTGTTGAGAGGCTGGCATGTCCCAGCATCTCCTGCACAGCTCTCAGGTCTGCCCCGTTATCGAGCAGGTGGGTAGCGAAGCTGTGGCGAAACGTATGTGGTGTTGCTCCTGCTGCCCTCGCAGCGCTTCTGACTCCGACTGCAACAATACGGCGGATATCTCTCGGGTCAAGCTTTCTGCCTCGAACACTGACAAAGAAAGTACCCGGATCGGGATTATAATCACGAATAAGTTCACTTCTTGCTGACAGCCAGGACTCAAGTGAAATGCAGGTTAATCCGGGCACAGGTATTATCCTTTCCCTGTTTCCCTTTCCCACCACTCTAACCTGCTTCTGTTTGAGATCCATATCGTTCGTCATCAGTGTGACTGTTTCAGCTGCCCGGAGACCGGCGCCGTAAAGCAGCTCAACTATCGCCCTGTTACGCTTGCCGAGAGCCGTACTGTCATCGTAGCTGTTAATAACCTGAATGACTTCTGAAATACTGAGAAAACCGGGAAGCTTTCCTGATACCCTGGGCATGATCAGCAAGCGTGCAGGATTGCCGGATATTCTATCTGTTTCCTGAAGCCATCCACCGAATGTCCTGAGAGATGATACCTCTCTCACAAGGGTTTTTGAATCAAGATCACGGCCAGCTTCATGACGAAGATAACTACGAAGATTCAATGTATTAAAGCTTTCAATAATATCGTCTGAGCTGCACCATTCATAATAGCGGCGCATATCTGCTCTATATGCTCTTATCGTATGTTCAGAGAACTTTTTTCCATGGCGAAGATCCTGACAGAACTGCTCTATCAATTCGATATTCTCTTCTTGCAGCTTGGACACCATATACCTTTCTTTCTCTCTTCCAGTATTGGGAAGCCACACCTCGGACAGATTCTATCAATAGGTTTATTCCATATCGCATACTTACATTCAGGATATCTGCTGCACGAAAAAAACATTCTTCCTGTTCGGGATCTTTTTTCCACCAGTTCTCCCCCGCAGTCTGGAACAGGACAGGAAACCCCAATGGGAACAGGCTCCGTATGATCACAATCAGGATATTTCTCACACCGGAGATATCTGCCATACCTTCCGGTATTCAGCAGCAGTTTCCCACCACAGACAGAGCAGGATCGACCCTCGAATATGACAGCAGAATGTTCCGTTACCGGCTTTGAGAATTTGCATTTCGGAAATGCCGTACAGGCTTTGAATTTGCCGTACTTTCCCCACCGTACTACGAGTGGAGAACCGCACTCAGGGCAGGTTTCCTCTGTAGTTTCCTGAAGATCGCTCCTTACATCGGAAACTGTTGCCATTGCTTTCTCAAGCGAGGATACAAGAGGAAGATTCATTATTTTAAGAACATCAACGTAAGATTCATCACCATTTGCTATCGAATCCAGAAGATTTTCCATGGAAGCGGTAAATCCGATCTCAAAGATATGCGGAAACATCCTGACAAGTAATCTCTCTGTAGTAGTTCCGAGTTCGGTAGGTTTGAGCATTCCTCCTTCCTTTTCCACATATTTCCTGTTTTTCAGTGTTTTGATTGTGCTTACGTATGTTGATGGTCTGCCAATTCCCTGCTTTTTCATCTCTGCCACAAGTCTGGCTTCAGAGAATCGTGGTGGTGGTGATGTAAATTTCTGCTCCCGGGTTGCTGATTCGAAAATGACACTACCCTTTTTCATGAGAGGAAGTTCTTTCTCAATTCGAATGAATGCCGGATCGATTATGGAGTACCCCCGCGATAGAAGACGATCTCCCGTACATTTGAATTCCAGATCAGCTCCGGTGACAGTGAATGTGGTCTTCTCTATCTCTGCATCCTTCATCTGTGTAGCAATGAAACGGTTCCATATGAGAGAGTAAAGAGCAAGCTGAGGCGATGTAAGAACTGTGGAAATGCTTGAAGGAGGTAATTCTGTACTAACGGGTCTTATTGCTTCGTGAGCATCCTGTGACCCTTTCGAGCTTCGATACCTGTTGGGTGATTCCGAGAGCGTGTTGCTGCCGTACTTTCGGGAAATGTACTCCCTGCATTCTTTTATGCTCTCCGGACTTATTCGAACAGAATCCGTTCTCATATATGTGATCAGGCCACTCCGTTC
>DAOWJX010000139.1 GCA_030640155.1 Candidatus Aegiribacteria sp.
ACCGCAGTCAGAGGAGACATCACTGACCTGGAAATTGTACCTGCCTGTCTTCTCTCTAGAAGGGAATAACTGCATTCCTGATACATTCCCCGGCAGCGCCGGATACTCGACATGCACCGAAGCAAGTCCCATTGTGCCATCACCCGCATCATCAATGAATCTTATTTCCAGAGAACACGATCCTGACAGAAGCAGGTCTTCAACCAGGAGCAGTCGTTCGCCTGATCCGAACCATGAATCGGTAAGAATTTCTATTCCATTAAGGTACAGAGCTACCTCATGTAATTGAGAACTGTCCATAACAAGAGCGACTACTATACTGCTTCCTCCGCCTGCGCTCTCCACCTGGAATGGCACGGTAATGCTCCCGCCTTCTGTAGTGGTTTCCCATAACCAGCCGGTGTGTGTTTCCTTGAAGGGACTCCAGATATGCTCCTCCCGCAGCCATATATCCGATCGAATGCTCTCTCCCCATTCGGGTGAAGTATCAGGATCTCCGGGAATCCCGCCGGTTCGAAGACCATCCTCTCCGCCCCACGTCAGCCAGTATACGTTGTGAGTTGCATACCTGTGCTGACATCTGGTTAGTTCTTCGTCGGTCAATTCCCATCGGCTGAGCCCCCTTCCGATGAATTCTATCGTGTCTTCCGGATCAAAAACTCCATTACTGTTCTGATCGATAACTGTAAAAGCAACTTCTGAAAGATTGTGTTCCGCATCAGGCTCCAGGCTGAACATCCTGCCGGGACCCGTGAATATTCTGAGTGAAGGACAGGGAGATCCGACAGCTTCACAACCGGCATTCTGCAGATCACTGCCGGAAACGATATAGCCTCCGGTTTCCTCTATGGAAATTCTTGCCCACGGTCTGCCCCAGAAAATATCATCAACCGAAGCATCATGACTCTCAGTCCAGTAGTATGAACCGGTCGGAGCAATAAGTCTTAGAAGCCGGTTGCGCTTTACAGGAATTCCTCCGGGAGCCGGCCGCCAGGAAATATGAAGTTCTATTCTGGAGGCAAAAGTACCGGCGCCTGAGCCTACTATCGGATAAACGCTGACCCTGGCAATCTGAGAACCTGCAACGGGAATAACTCCTTCAAGGACAACATGAGTCCCAACCGCTGATCGAGGCTCAGCAGGGATCTCTCTGGTTTCAAGTCCTTCTCCCACCAGGACAGGTGTTCTGGCCTGTTCCCCTTCCATACCTGTGGATCTGTATCCTGAAGCATTAAAACGAAGGGTAGGGGTCGCGCCGGGAGGAACAGGAATTAGAAGCGTGACAGCGGGTCGGATAGGTTCTCCCGCGATACTTCTTAATCCTGCATTTTCAAATACAGTGTAGCTGCCATTTTCAGTCATGACAATTTCCGGATTATTGAAAGTTAAAACTGCGGAATAGCCGCTCGCAGGATCAACAGGCGAAGCAAGTGAGAACTGAGAAACTAGAGTATAAAAGAGTAATACCGCAATCATCTGAATGATACCCCCTCAACCAGGAGCGGAAGAATCTGCCCTGCTGCGCCATGAATACTTGTTACTCCGGCAAGAGAAGTAAGAGGTGTTTCTTCCGGATTTATCTCGATTACAGGCTTTCCCCTGCGAAGAACGAACAAAGGAAGAGAACTTGCCGGATAGACCAGCATGGATGTTCCGACAACAAGCATAAGATCACAGCTTTCAGCGAGGTCGAACGCTCTCCTCAGTGCCTGCTCGGGAAGTTGTTCTCCGAAAAGCACCACATCAGGTCTGAGTATGCTCCCGCATGAACAGCGTGGCGGAAGGCTCTCAAACAGCTCCTCGGTAATGGGAATTGGCGGTGATCCGCATCTGTTCATACATGAAGCGGTTCTGAGGCTGCCGTGAAGTTCTATTACGTCAATCAGCCCGGCCTTCTGAAGAAGCCCGTCAACGTTCTGCGTCACCACCGGCAATTTCCCGATTCGCTCCTGAAGCTGTACAAGAGCGTGATAGCCCGCGTGCGGTTGAATATCCTCGTATGCTTTCAGTCTTTCTCCATACCATTTCCACACCAGTTCGGGATCTTTCCTGAGACCCTCCGGAGAAGCAAGATCCTCTGCCCTGTGTTCGCGCCAGTAACCATCCTCACCGCGAAAAGTCCGAACTCCGCTCTCGCTGGACATCCCGGCTCCCGTGGAAATAACCGGCATCTTTGCTTCTGCGAGCATTTCTATGGTTTCATCAATTAATTTCTCTGGTGATAATCCTGTCATTGTCTTGCTCATAGGCCTGATTGGCGAATGACAGCAAGAACATCAGTGACTGAGCTTGAGGCACCCTCATTGTCGGAAAATTCAATTCTGAAGATGTAAGCCCCCGACGCGGGTTCATCGCCGTCGGTATCCAGGCCATCCCAGATAATCTGATTATATCCCTCTCTGCAAGACACTGTCCTTCTCCATATTGCTCTCCCTGAAACCGTATAAACCGTGACCCCGGCTGTGCCTGATGTTGCGGTTTCAAAACTGAAACAGCGTTGCCCTGATCCCGGGTTGGGATATACGAAAACGGAAGAAAGAAGTTCGGTTGATAATCCTGTAGTCACAAAATCAAGAGTGTCCCGTGTTGAATTGCCCATGCCGTCCCATACGACGAGTATAATCCTGTGAGATCCCTCCGCCAGTTCGGGAACGGTGTATTCTATCTCGCCATGAGTATGGCTGTCAGGTCGATACGTGAAGTACCGGCTGATATCAAAACCCTGCGAATCCAGGCTCATCAGTATTGAGCGTCCGGCACCGCCACCCATTGCGCAGATGCCACTGGAATCAGAGACGGAAGCCCTGAGTACGGCATTTCCATGTATAACAGGATTATCTTCTCCTCTGTGTCCCTCAATCCATAATTCCAGTTCAGGGGGGAGAGAGTCATCAGCATGTATTCCATTATCCACAACAGAAACCCATTCGCGGAATGCGACTTCTGTAAACTCATTCGAGATTCCAACGGCGCTGCCGCGAGAGAATGATCCGGTATCAGCCTGCACAGGCATGAAGAATGGAGCGGAAAAATCCCCTTCGGTTCCGGTAACCAACCCCTGGTAGACACTGGATCCGTAACGCAGATACTGTATTATAGTAGACCCACCGATGGTGGTGTACTCTGTTTCTCTGCCACTTTCCGAGATGTTCAGAAATGCCGCAGAGCTGCTCCGAAGCGATCCGCTGACAGTGTTAATCACGCCGCGGATGAGAGAATCTCCCGATACTTCAAAGCTGCAGCCCTCAGAAGAGGGAAATACCGGGCATACTCCACCGTCTCCTAAGACAATATAAAAACGATTGAAATTGTAACTTGCCCCGCTTGATAATTTCGCCAGCCACAGCGATGTTCCCGCGCTCAGGTCATTTCCATTCTGATTATCTCCGTTGAAGAGCGTTGCATAATAGTAACTGAAGAGGAGTGAATTACCAGTGGCCATTGTTCCCCGTGTTGCCGCTATCGAGGCAATCGATCCTCCCCCTGCCTTCAATGCGAATTCCTCGGCCATGCAGTCGGCGGAAATCATGTCGAATTGTCCGACATTACAGGTTGCGAAGATCATTAAGGGCTGACGCCCTTCATTGTAAACCCTCTGGACATCACTTGTTAAAAGCAGTTTCTCCTGAGCAATCTGGCCATAGGAACCATGCCCGAAGTAGATCATGTTTGCATATCCCGAAGTCAGTTCCTCTACCAGATCTTCCCTTGCCTGCGGCTTTTCGGGGTGCAGTCCTTCCGTGGAAGTGCCGGGAGGCCAGGGGTACTCGATCAGGTAGAATTTCACCCTGTCAAGGCTTTTCGGCAGAATTGAATCGGCAAGAATCTCACAGGCCCATGTGTGAGCGTATTCATTTTCCGAGCTTTTATTCCAATCATCATCAGCGGTCAGAAGAATTCTGTTTGCCCACTGACCGGAAGGCTCCGCTAATTCGTACAGCATGAGTTTGGAGAGATAAGCGACAAGTTCAGAAAGTGAGGAAACCGAAATCCTCGACAGCGGGGTTTCGGGATACACGCCCTCATCGTGAGCGATCACGTAGAAATCATCGACATTGTATCCTTCAGCGCCGGTCAGTTCAATAAATGCCGGAATCATTGTAGGCGTGGAAGTTACATGCATAAGCGGATCGTACGAACCGTCTCCCACAACCACGAGGGCCTGCGCGGGTTCGTCCCATGAATCCTGTGTGTACCTGAAGAATGATCTTATCGCTCCGGGATCCCGCAGCCCCTGACCGAACTCATCGTATATCTCACCGGCGGTGACTATGACGGTAGATAAACCTCTCATGCCGTATATGGTCTCGAGCGGTTCAGCGGCTTCGAGCAGTTCGTCTGCCACAACTAAAGCTATATCACCCTGAATTCCGGTTCCGATTATCCGCCCCGGTTCAGCCGGCAGCAAAGAGTCAGGAGACAGGTAACCGTCGGTTCCTGTGAGCCACAGTTCAGATCCGGGTTCAACTTCAAGCGATACATTGAGCAGCCCACCCGCGATACTGCCCTTCAATCTTCTAGCAGCGAATGGATCTGAGACATCCAGAAGGCTGTACGAGTCTGCGGCGCCCCCCAATGAGAAGTTGTATCGTCTTTGAACAACAATATCGGCGAAGCGGAGTACTCGTCCTGCGGCGTAAGACAGGCGACGAGGGTAATCAACCTGGAAGTAGTTGAAATATACTGTCCCGGGGTCGTTCAGAGCGGTCACTTTCAGCAGGTTCATGGAAGGATCAAGTGTAAGCCCTTCGAATGTGAATATCTCTTCACCTGGTCCATTAAAGGATGTATCGGCAATCAGATCACCGTTGAGCTGAATGGAAAAATCGTGGTCACCGTATGAGGTTGAGACAAGGCAAATGACAAGTCTGCCATCGCCGTCAATTGATGAACTTGAGAAATAGAAGTAACCCGGGATGTTTTCGTAAAGCATTGACCATACCCAACCGGTACTGTTCTCATAACCTCCGGTCCAGATATAATCCTGTTCCTGCCAGAGATTATGCAGAAGGCTGTCACCCCATGCCGGAGATCCGTCAGGTGTCGCGTCCAGAGTATCCATTCTCAGGCCGTCTTCACCTCCCCATGTGAGCCAGTAGACATTATGGGTCGCGTAGCGGTGATGAAGCCTTTCAGTTTCTTTATTGAATTCATCGAAAATAAACCTGTTCAGATCACAGGCGAAGAATCTGAGAGTATCGGATTGGTCGAATATCCCGTCCCCTCCGTCATCCACCTCTATTGCAATTTCACTCAGAGAATGTCCTTCTCCGGGATCGTACAGATCAAATTGTGTTCCAGGCCCTCCGAACATCCGAAGAGAGCTTGATGGAACACCGGTTACATCACAACCAGCCTGAGCGAATTCCTCGCCGGTTACCGAATAGAAACCGGTAGAAGATATGGCTATTCTAACCCATGGAAGTCCCCAGAACTGGCTTGTGGCCCGGGTACTGGAATTAGGCCAGTAGATTAGGGAGGGGAGACAGAGAGCGCTGAGAAGCGGATTATCTATCTCGCGGCTTCCACTTCTCGATGGCCATTCAAGCCGAATATCCAATGCTGAAGGAATTCTTGAATTGTCCCCCGAAGCAAACGGCGCAACGGTTACAGCGGCGACGGTTGTTCCGGCGATATGCATTGTTTCAAGTTCAGCATAATCCCCGCGGCCTTCTGATGGCGTAATCAGGGGAATTATCCATTCGGTGTCCAGACCGGAACCGGTCTGAACCGGTGTGACCAGGAATGGACCGGGCAGCTCAACTCTATGGAAATCTACCGGTGTACATGTGATGACAGGTTCGCATCCGGGTGGAACGGGTATGAAATACGTCCTGGCAGGAGTGACATAATTTCCCTCTGTGTGGGATAATCCCATTCCATATATGGTAGGATACCAGTATTCTTCGTATTCATGGAAGTCCGGTTCAGCAATTACTACTGAAAATGAGCATCCGTCCGGACCGGAGTAATCCACGGAAACAACGTCTGATTGAACCCGCATATTCAGTATGCAAACAACCAATAATAACTGAAGCAAATTCAGCTCCTTCCAGTATGGGATACTACTCAATACTGAACATACGGCGCAAGGTGTCAGGATGAATGAATATAACTCCGGTTCTCAGGATATGTTCCCATTCATTGTATCTCACTGAGAAAACTCCTCAAATGTTCTTATTATTTCTCCATGACTGAAAATCCTGTTGAGATAGGATTCTCTGTTCGAGTGATCCTGAATTCTGTCCGCGGCTTGCATCAGGTCTCGATAAGCCCGTTCAGTCAATCTCCGGTGCTGATCGCTCCATTGATTTCTGCTGGCGGAATTCAGGGACTCGCGAGTGGCTGAAGTGGCTAGAAGTCGATAAGCTTGAGCCAGGATCCATAGAATATCCATTCTTTCCTTAATACTCTGTGTCTGCAGCTCATCTTCTGCTCTTTTCAAAAGTTCAAGAGCTTCAGCTTCCGCCTCTGGAGAGCAATCCTCTCTGAGTATTGCCTGCGCCAGAAGACCTCTGACCTGAGGTTCTATCTTCATTGCTCCGATATTTTCAAGGATACTCAGTGACCTTCGCAGATGCTCCCCGGCTTCCGATAGTCTATTCAGATTCAGATACGCTTCTCCCAGTTGAAGAAGAAGCTCGCTTTCGCCCTCGGCATCTTCCATGACTCTGCAGATCTCAAGGGATCTGCCGTAGAAAACGAGAGCCTTTGCAGGACAATCAAGTTCCATCTGCAGTAAACCCATTCCGGACAGGATAATCCCCTGCATGAATTGATCTCCCTGGTCCTCAGCAATACCAATTGCCTCGCGGTAACGGGATTCAGCTTTCTCCGTCAGGCCGAGGTGCAGCATAATATTTCCAATGTTGTTCAGAACCTTGCACTGTCCGGGCCTGTCGCCGAGTTCCAGGCAGATTTGAAGGCTCCTTTCCGCAATGGAGACAGCCTTCTCAATAGCTCCGCTTCTGAAATAAGCACTACCCATATTAATCAACACATGGGCCTGCGCATCGAGATTACCGCTGGATATCTGCAAATCGAGCGACCTTCTGTAATAATCAAGAGCAGCTTCATCATCACCCTGTGAAGCGTGAACCAGGCCGATATTGCACAATGTGCTGGACTTTTGTAGACAAGCGGCAAGTTCAACGGATATTGCCAGACTGTCTTCAAAACTATGTAAAGCTTCTTCAAAATTACCCTGATTCCATTTCACCAGTCCAAGATTGTTGAGAGCTCTTGCTTCACCATCTCGATCATAGATAGTCCGGGCAATACTGAGAACCTGCCTGAAGGCTTTCTGAGCTTTCTTAAGTTGTGAGAGCTTCCAGAGAGCTATTCCGATTCCGTTAAGCGCTGTGAGCTGACCGATCTTATCACCGGTTCTTTTTGCGATTGCAAGAGACTCTTCCATTATACTCATTCCCCTGTCGAACTCTCCCGCATCCCGGTAGGTTCCTCCAAGAAGATTTCTGGCCTGAACAAGCTCAGGATCAAGAATAATTGATTTCTCAAGAGCCTGTCGCGCCAGATCAAGCTCCTCGGAAGATGATCTCTTCCGGTAAATATATCTGCCCCTTAGATACAGTTCGTAGGCGCCTGTCCTGTCCGTCATGTTCTGCGTAACTCCCGGGAACATGCCCGGTTCAATTCCAAGAGCTTTCAGAAGTCCATCCGCAAGCTTGCCCTTAATTGATGCCAGCTCGTACCAGTCATCCTGCCAGTTGTCCGCCCAGATCAATCTTTTCTCTTCCGTGTCCAGAAGTTCAATGTTGAGCCGGAAAACACTCTCCTGTTTCCAGAGAGAACCTTTTACAATGTATCTGACACCCAGCCTGCCTGTAAGTTCATTTATGGAACCGCCTGCTTCCTGGATACGAAGCACATCACTGAGAGGAGCTACCGCAATGTTACCGGCCCGGGAAAGATCTGATACGAGATCCGATGAAATACCGTAAGAATAAAATGCATCGCTGTCCGAACCTAAATTCTCAAGAATGGTAACTGCTACCGAAGGAATTTTATCTTTTTTCTCAGGTTTGCTGACTCCATCAATCTTTCCGGAAGCAAGAACGGGATGAGTTCGTTTTCCAATACCGGTGATCACATATATTTCAATAAGTCGACCGAGACCCTTCAACCTGTGAAGACCCAGCGCTTCCGCGGATGGCCGTCTGCCGGATCCATAGTCGTTAAGCAACTCCTTAGAGACACATATCCCTCCAGGAGCAGCTATTTCTTCCAGTCTGGATGCGATATTCACCGTGTCACCGAAAATATCATTACCAAGAAGAAGAACATCTCCCCAGTGGATCCCGATCCGCAGCTGGAAATCAGCTCTTCTCAGTATATCCTGAACTGACCTGGCACACCTGACTGCTGAAACAGGGCTGGAAAAAACGCTGAGAGTGCCGTCACCCATAACCTTTACAAGGGAACCAACGTACTTATTCAACTGCTCAGAAAGGATATCCTTCGTTTTTAACAGAATGGACATTGCATCGGTTTCATCCCGCTCCATCCTTGATGAAAACCCTACTATGTCGGTGAACATTACCGCGAACTTTTTTCTTTCAGGCTTAATCAATCTTAATCCCATCCCTCCGAACAGCAAACATGATGCCTAGGAGCTTATCGTCAAATACTTCCAGTATTCTCCTCAAATCTCCGAGCATTCTATCTCAGCTGCGAGGTTCTTCTGCTCAATGCACATTATCGGACAAGCTCCTGGCATGAAGTATATACAACCTGACTGAATTCTGTCAGACTGCTTTATCATATTCCAATTGAAAGCTGCTCGTGACGAAGGCAGGTTATATTTGCAGGTTATTCAGTTCGCATATTTCACCAGGTTACGTTACGAAACGGCGCAGAAGTGCTCGCATACAAGGCATGCGAATGAGGTCGACGCAGATGTATTATATATACTTCAAGGAAGGCCGATTAAGTATAACGAAGTATGTGAGTGTCTTATGCGCCGTTGCAGTAGTAGCTCTGATGAGATATGAGGACTGGTTGGAGGACATCATGAATTCACTTTCCTGGCACCTTGCGTGGAGATACCTTCGAAGGCATCCAAGAAGGAAGCGCTTTGCTTTTTCCACAGTAGTCAGTGTCGCCGGTGTAGCTCTTGGAGTTGGCGCGCTGATGATTGTAATGGGTGTACTTACAGGACTTGAGGATTTTATCGAGGAATCTGTCATAACGGTTGATTCTCCTGTTACAATCATGCCGGACAGCGGAAATGTTCTCCACCTTACAGACGATTTCCTCGCGGAAATAGAAATTCTTCCTTCGGTCAGCAATACTTCACCGTTCATACAGGGAGAGGCGATAATCCGACTCCCTTCAAGGGGAGTGGATTCAGGATGCAGAATACTTGGTGTGGACCAGGAGGAGTTCTCAGAAGGTATGATGGGCAACAAACTCTCATACGGGGAACTGACTCTGTCAACTCCGGAGGGAAGTGACTGCATCATAATGGGTATATACCTTGCCGAGGAGTTCTTTCACCCGATTGGAGACACTCTTTTCCTTTTCCCTCCGAAAGCGTTTTTCTCCAGCAGGAGCCATGCCATTGGCAGAGCGATTCTCTCCGGCGCGGTGGAAACAGGGCTTCCTGTCAACGATGAAACACTTGCGTACATTTCTCTTGATCTGGCTCAGAGAATGTATCTCCCCGATGGCGGCTATTCGGGAATAAATGTCCACCCGGCAGAAGGGTTCTCCCCTGAGGAGACTGTGGAGGATATCCGCGAAATACTTCCAGCTTCTATCTCCATCAAAACATGGAAGGAACTGAACCCGGATCTGACAGCTTCAATGAAACTTGAAAGAATGGGAGCATTTCTGGCTCTTCTGCTAATTACCCTTGTAGCGACATTCAACATTATTGGAACCATATCCAGGTCGGCAATTGAACGGATGAGTGATATTTCCGTCCTGAAAGCGATGGGTGCGACCGACAGTCTCATCTTCAGAATATTTCTGTGGGAAGGAGCTCTTGTAGGAGTTATCGGAGTATTCCTCGGATTGATGATCGGTCTTGCCTGTTGCTGGGTGATCGGTGAAACAAACATCATTCAGCTCCCTGATGTGTACTCGTTTCATGAAAACATCCCTGTGAGTATCTCAATTCCGGAAGTTGTCCTGGTTGGTTTCATCGCGTTCCTGCTCAGTATCGGCTCCGGCGTTCTTCCTGCCATGAAAGCTGCCAGGCTGGATCCGGTAAAGGGGCTGGAGAGTTGAATTTTCTGCTGATTCTGCTTCTGGCATACACTTATTCACCTCAGGATTCCTCCTGGAATCTTGTAACACTCGGCAGCATTCCGGACCGGGCAATTCTATTCGCCGAGATCGCTGCAAGAGAAGGCGGACGCGCGGGTGTTGATCTGGCCGTACTGCTGGAAATCGCCGGTAGGTTCCCCCAGGCTGTGAGATGTTACAATCTGGCGGCTAATTCCGCTTCCGACCCTCTTCTTGCTGAATGGCTGGATACAAGAATAAGCGGAGCCAGAACACTTGATACTATCCTGATTCTCCGGGCTGTCATCAGCAATGAAAGCGATATTCCCGCAACCGACATCACAGTAGAGATACCCCTGCCTGAATCACACCCGCCTTACCAGAGGATTGATTGTCTGGCCAGCTCGTTTGCACAGGATGGAAATCTGCTGAAGCACCATATTTTCACTCTTCCAGGGAAAACACGAATCATCCTGCCGCTTGTTCTGCACATAACTCAGAACCCGTATACGTTCAGACCATTCTCCAATACTTATCTAAATATGGATATACCATTTGAGGACTTAGCTTCATTGATCAGATCTCTTCCAGCTCCCGCCGCAACTGATGATCAGGGGCCATGTCTCGAGATGGCAAACATGCTAATGGAAAGAAGCAGCGAGATCGGTCTGGATCTTCAGACAGTGGGAGGACTGGTAAGGATCGGAACCGACAGTATCCTGTTCCATGCCTGGAATCTGGTTTCCATTAATGGTTTACCGATTGACGCTCTCCTCTTTCTGACTGATTCTCTCAGAGGAATCGGACATTGTCCAACGGATTTAATCCCTCTGTGGAATTATGATTACACGAATGGACATGAGGTTTCTATTTTTTACAGGAATCAGGATGCTGAGCTCAGAGTATCCATGGAAGCATTATTTACCAGCCCTGAATCAGTCATGTGGATACTGGAAATTATTAATACGCACATTACACCAGGGTTACTACTGCAACGGCGCATAAGACCCCCGCATACTGCGTTATACCCAATCGGTTCTCCTTGAAGTATATGCAAATAAGTCTGCGTCGACCTCATTCGCAAGCCTTGTCTGCGAGTGCTTCTACACCGTTTCGTAACGCAACCTGGTGGAATATGCGAATTTATCGTTTTTCCATACTGGCAGTTCAATGAACAGAAGGGCTTTCCTGAAAACCGCGGCGGCTGTTACCGTCGGGGGAGCAGCAGGAGGTTTCTGGTCTTCATTCATTGAACCCCGCTGGCTTGATACTACATATACACAGGTACCCATGGTTAATCTGCCGCTGAAATTCAGGGGCTTCCGAATCGCGCTGCTCACCGATATTCATCTTGGACCTTTTGTCACCGAATCGTGGGTGGAAAATACTGTAACTTTGATTAATTCAATGAGGATCGACCTGGTAGTGCTTGGTGGTGACTTCGTGATACACAGTGCAAGTTACATCGAACCATGCATGAGGATTCTTGCCGGTCTCACTCCTCCATCGTGCGCAGTTCTTGGTAATCATGATCACTGGGAAGACGCAGAACTCACCGAGAAGCTTCTGCATGACCTGGCTGGTTCAGAAGTCCTCAGAAACAGGGGAACATGGATCACGAGAGGAGATGCTTCAATCAGAATATGGGGAGTTGGAGATCTATGGGAAGATGAACAGCTGCTTGATGGATGCCGACCCGAGCGATACAACGGACCGGTAATCCTGATAACACACAACCCTGATTTCGCTGAGGAGATACCGGAGGGTACTGCAGATCTTGTTCTCGCGGGGCATACACATGGCGGACAGGTTGTACTTCCCATCATCGGCGCTCCGATTCTACCCTCATATTACGGGCAGAAATACCGCTCCGGTACTGTCTGGAATGGAAAAACAATGGTTTACGTATCAAGGGGCATCGGTGTAGGAAGCCCGCCTGTAAGGCTGAACTGCAGACCGGAGCTCGCTGTACTGGAATTATGTTCCGCAAACTGAACCCAAGGAGGTTCTCATGAGACGATTGATCATTGCAGCTGCCCTGATATTGCTCGGATGCGGAAGCAGCAGCGATTCCAGCCGGGAGGTGTCCGCAGGAGAAAATATCGATGCTCAAATCGACCCTGCCTCTGAAGTACTTCAAAACTGCATAGAAGCAGCAGGCGGACGGGAAGCGATTGATAATCTTCAGGTTATTCATACTGTTGACAGCCTCTCGATGGCTGGATTATCGGGGACAACTGAGTCATGGTGGGTAAAAGAACCATTCATGGGTTTCTCCATTACCGAACTTGGCCCGGTTCAACAGGAAATCCTGATTCTCGGAGACAGTATCTGGACGATCGACAGAAATGGACACCTGTCCTCAGGGGGAGTAGAAGCCCATGATGAAATGGCTCTTTCAAAAAGAACGATATTCTACGACTACCTTATCGATACATCCATGGTCATCATTGCTGAGGACACCCTGATAGACAGTATCATGACAGTGCCACTACATCTTGAATTCCAGCAGGAGATAGTCTTCTATGTATCGAAGGAAACATGGCTTCCTGTACTTATGACAGCTGAAGTCATGGGTCTTGAAGTAAGGAGTTATCCTGATAATTACGAATCGGTCCAGGGAATTGTCTCCCCTATGTCCAGCAGGAGTGTAATACCTGCATTCGGTCAGCAAATAGTAACAGAGAATATCCTTACAGAATACAATATTCCGGTTCCGGAATCGCTTTTTACTCTAACCTCCCGGAGCGGGGACTGGGAACTTGAAGATCCCGGTACACCGATGACATTCTATCTCAGAGGAGAACATATCTACCTTGAGGGAGAGGTTAACGGCACTTCTGTCAATATACTTCTCGACAGCGGGGCAGGAGCAACCGTTCTTGACAGCACACTTGCTTCTGATCTTGAGCTTGCAGGGTCCGGCAGACTCCCGGTAATGGGAATAGGCGGAACCAGAGAGTTCTCTTTTGTTAAAGTTCCATCCTATTCCGTCGCGGGAGCCCTTCTTAGTGATCAGTATCTGGCTGTCATACCGCTTGCTGAGGAATTCTACTCATCAACGGGAGAAAGAATCGATCTGATACTGGGATACGATTTCCTGAGCCGCTTTGTTACCAGGATAGATTACGGATTAGAAACCATAACACTGTTTGACCCCGACAGTTTTCTGATCCCCCCGGATATAACAGTACTTCCAGCTGTGAGAACAATGAGTCTACTCTCGGTAGAAGCCGTACTTGAAGATTCGATTCCGATAAAACTTCTGCTTGACACAGGCGCAGGGGGCTGCATTCATCTCACACCGGGTTTCTTCGAAAAGCATCCGGATTTCCTTCAGAACAGACCTTCATTTGAAACTGAAGTCCGCGGGATCGGAGGTGAAGAATCAATTCTGGGTTTCCGTGTCTCAAGTGTTACACTTGGTGACTTCACTATTCCAGGTGGAATATGCTCAAGTTTTGATGGTGGTGATATCTTCAATCAGTTTGATGGTATACTTGGTGCTGGAATCCTCTCCAGATTCGTAGTTTATCTGAATTATAATTCCTCTTCGGTTCTTCTTGAACCCTCAGCCCTCTTTCATGAAGGACTTCCTGAAACACTTACCGGAATGGGACTGGAAATAGCGGGGAATGAGCTTGTTATCAGTGGTGTTATAGGAGGATCACCCGCAGATGATGCCGGGATCATCAAGGGAGATATTCTTCTTGAGGTTGACGGTCACCAGGTCAGCTCCGAACAATTGAATGAAATACATGATCTGCTGCCTGATACGACAGATATTCCGGTTATTCTGAAGGTTCTTCGAGAAGACTGCGAGATTGAACTGGAGCTGATTACGGGAAGATTGATTCCTTAACCCGGGTTAGATTCGTCAGGTATCCAGCACCAGGAGGTCATCTCCGGAATTAACTGTGGCACCCGATTTTACGGAGACATTGAGTATTATTCCGGAAGCGGGAGCGGTTATTTCGTTCTGCATTTTCATTGCTTCAAGAACAAGCAGAGTATCTCCCGCCTTCACCTGATCACCTTCGCTGACAATAATTTCAATAACGAGACCAGGCATGGGAGCTTTAACAACCTTCTCGCCACTGTCAGACTGTTCCGAAGAGGTCGTTACTTCCCGCTCATCAATTACACTGAAGTTGTAAACCTCTCCCCTTGTGGAAACCTGATAGTCTTTTTCGAAATGCTCCACTTCCACATTGAAGGATTTACCGTCGATGATAATGGAAAGATGGGCAGGAGATATTCTGGAAATGCTGATGATCTTCTTTTTTCCGTCGATTTCTATTTGAAACAGTTCGTCATGAGGACGAACTTCAAGTCGAGAAGCTTCCACTCTCAGAGTGTGATTACCATCCGATACTACGTATGCCACCATAAATCCTTCCCGACAGTTTCCAACCGTCAGCCTTCTGTGCAGTAGAGGTGAATTTCACCTGCTCATCGGTCATTGCGACAATGGTAGCAGCAATCGCTGCGATTTCAAGATAGTCTTTCGTTTCTGTATGTTCAATCTGTGGGACAATTCCCGTGTCATAATTCCCGCTGCTGAAAGCCTTGTTCACAAGAACTCTTCTATGGAAGGGAATTGTGGTTTTAACTCCCTTTATCTTGTACTCGTTCAGTGCCCGAAGCATTCGAGCGATTGCTTCTTCCCTGTCCTTTCCCCATGTGATGACCTTTGAAAGAAGGGGGTCATAATAGACTGGAACATCGTAATCTTCAGCTATGCCTGATTCAACTCTTATTCCAGGTCCGGAGGGTTCAATAAGCTCTCTGATAAGCCCCACAGACGGAAGAAACGTTTCAGGGTCTTCAGCAGATATTCTACATTCTATTGCTGCTCCGTTGATCCCTATATCCGTTTGTTTCAAGGAAAGATGTTCTCCGGACGCTATTCTTATCTGTTCCTTCACAAGATCCACACCAGTTATGAGTTCGGTCACAGGATGTTCCACCTGAAGCCGTGCGTTTACTTCAAGGAAGAAGAATTTTCTGTTGGAATCGACCAGGAATTCAACAGTTCCCGCATTGGTGTAGCCTGATACTCTGATAGCTTCTACTGCCGCTTCACCCATTCTTCTTCTCAGATCTTCATCGACTATGCAGCTGGGAGATTCCTCCACCAGTTTCTGATAACGTCTCTGAACAGAACATTCACGCTCATTAAGATGGATTATGTTTCCGTATTCATCAGCAAGGATCTGTATTTCTATATGTCTGGGTTTCACCATAAACTTCTCAAGATAGATATCGGAATTACCGAATGCGGAAAGAGCCTCAGCCTGAGCCCGCTCAAAAGCAGATCTCAGCTTGTCCGGGGATTCAACTACTCTGACACCTTTTCCTCCACCGCCCGCAGTAGCTTTCAGCAGAACCGGATAACCAATTGTTTCAGCAGCGGAAGCGGCTTCGTCCGCGGTTGCCAGCGGTTCCATAACCCCTGGTATAATCGGAATACCCGACTTCTTCATCAATTTTCTGGCTTCAGTCTTGTTTCCGAGGAGAGCCATAGACTGGTGGGACGGTCCGATGAAGATCAATCCGGCTTCGGAGCAGGCTTCGGGCAGCAATGGATTCTCGGCCAGAAATCCGTATCCTGGATGAACTGCCTGGCAGTTGGACATCACCGCGGTCTCTATGATTTTCTCAATAACAAGGTAACTCTTTACGGAAGGAGGAGGGCCAATCTCGTACGCTTCGTCAGCGTATCGAACGTGCTTTGCTGATCTGTCAGCCTCTGAAAATACAGCTACGGAAGTAATGCCCATCTCGTAACAGGCACGGGCGATTCGAACAGCAATTTCACCTCTGTTCGCGATAAGAATTCTGTTGATTTTCATTATATAGGTCCATTACAGTGCTTTTTGGGCAGATTACTCACACGTTTACCGGAGAGTGTCCTGAGAGCTGCGATAAGCCTGGATCTTGTTTCGTGCGGTTTTATCACTTCGTCAATAAATCCCATTTCCGCGGAAACAAAGGGATTACTGAATTTTTCGTTGTATTCGTCAATGAGCAACTGACGTTTTGCTTCGGGATCCTCATCCTTAGCGATCTCCCTTCTGAACAAAATTTTCACGGCTCCTTTCGCGCCCATCACCGCGATCTGTCCAGTGGGCCAGGCAAAGTTGATATCCGCCCCGATATTCTTGGAATTCATTGCTATGTAAGCGCCTCCAAAGGCCTTTCTTGTGACCACTGTTATCCGAGGAACCGTGGCTTCGCAGAAAGCAAACAGCAGTTTAGCGCCTTCTCTGATAACTCCGGCATGCTCCTGATCAACTCCCGGCAGGAATCCTGGCGCGTCTTCAAACACTAACAGAGGTATGTTGAAGCAGTCGCAGAATCTGATAAATCGAGCGGCTTTAGCTGAAGACAGGGTATCGAGCACTCCGGCAAGAACAGCAGGCTGATTGGCAATAAGACCAACCGATTTGCCATCCATTCTGGCCAGACCAATAATAATGTTTGGAGCAAACCCGGATTGTATTTCAAATATTGTTCCATCATCCACTACTGATTTCAGAACGGTCATCATGTCGTATGGTCTGGAAGAATCGGACGGCACTATTGAATCAAGTGATTCATCACTTCTGTCGATGGAGTCGGTGCATTCAATCTGAGGGGGATCATCGATATTGTTCTGCGGAAAGTATGTCAAAAGCTCCCTGATCATTGCCAGACACTTCTCCTCGGACTCTACTAAAAAGTGAGAAATACCGCTTTTAGTGCTATGGGCGACTGCGCCACCCAGTTCTTCAAAAGTCACGTCTTCGTGTGTAACCTCACGAATAACATCAGGTCCTGTCAGAAACATGTATCCTGAATGATCAACCATGAAAACGAAATCTGCAAGTACCGGGGAATAGACTGCTCCTCCCGCACATGGTCCCATGATCGCGGATATCTGGGGAATAACACCTGAGGCTTTGACATTGTTGTAAAATATATCCCCGTACCCCGCGAGAGAATTGACTCCCTCCTGGATACGTGCTCCTCCGGAATCTTTTATGGCGATGATAGGTGAACCATTCTTCAGAGCAAGATCCTGAATACGGGATATCTTGTCCGCGACAGCTTTTGAAAGAGATCCACCGAAAATCGTGAAATCCTCCGCGTACGCATACACGTTGCGACCATGAATAGTACCATACCCGGTGACAACGCCATCACCGGGGACCCTTTTTCCATCCATACCGAAATCGTAGCAGTTATGAGTAACCAGCATACCAATTTCATGAAATGTGTCAGGGTCCAGAAGGAGATGAAGTCGTTCCCGTGCAGTGAGTTTACCGGATTCACGACGCTTCTGGATTTTCTTTTCTCCGCCGCCTTTCAGCGCTTCTGTTCTTAAATCATCAAGTCTGGACACTCGAATCCCCCATTCAATAATATTATTACACAGAATAGTGAAATCTGCGGGCTATGACAATTCCATGTTATAATTCTCTCTGAGTATCCTTTCGTATGAGAATAATTTTACCACTGGTATCTTCACTCACATAGATCCTGCCCGACCTGTCTACCACGATATCCTCAAGATTCTGAAAACCGAAGGCAAATACGGAAACAACACCATCTTCATCGACAACACTGATTCTTCCAGAACCTCCCCCTGCATCCTCCTCAGCAACATACATCGGAAACGCTCCATTAACATCAAAGCATATACCTTCGCATGCGTGAAGCCCCCTGCAGAAAACACCCCAGGATCCATCGGAGGGGTCAATCCGAATGATGGACGCCGATATGAAACCATAGCCTGACAGTTCATTACACACATATACCATCCCGGAGCTGTCTACGGCAATATCCGAAAAGCTCCAGAGATAAAGCGATGAGTAAACAGAACGGGTACCTCCTGAATTTACTTGTTTGACCTCTGAGAGAACAGGAAATAATAACCCCGATTCGATTGAGGATTCAGTAATCAGAACACTGCCATCCTTCGTAATCGCAACTCCCTCCGGGAAGGAGAGACCTTCAGTGATAACCTCCATATCACCGGATGGAGTTATTCCAATCAAACGGCCTTCTTCGATATCCTCGACTATATAAATCATTCCGGATCCGCTTACTGCTATTCCTTCAGGATTCCTGAATCCCACAGCAATTACTTCTTTATAACCATTCTCATCAATTCTGTAGATAATGCCATCAGCTTCAGACACCGCATAAAGATCCCCTGAGGGAGATAATGCGAGTCCATCCGCACCATTCACATCCATGCAGAAAACCGAAGCTGTATAGCCAGCAGGTAACTGTATCCAGGGAAGAGAATTGCCTTGCGTTTGTTCAAAATCCGATGACAACCGATTGGATGGAACAGATGACATGATTGTCATAATTGAGAGAACAAATAATATGTATATCATTCAACCACGATTGAAATAAATATAACCAGCTTTTCATGCATAGGGATTCAAACATTCGAATATGCGTGAATAGGATTGTATGTTATTCTGTTGAAGTCAAGTCGATCAGAGCCGGAATATCCTTATAACCTCCCTGACGCTATAAACCAAACTCAGCCTTCTTGACGACGCGAGGTATCTGTTCTCTATTATATACCAGGTTATTGAATCCTTATGATTAAGATTCTGGAAGAATGAGATGCTTGATTGTTGATAATTATAAATAATGTTCGTTTATAGTATATATTAGGTTTATGCTATGTAATTATAGAATGTGAAGGTAGAACAATAGATCCTTCATTGAATTTACTGCTGATCGAAGACAATCTCGAGGATGCCAGATTTATCAGGAAGACACTGAGCAACATTACTTCAAATCAATTCCACATCGAAAGGACAGAATCTCTTGATGCCGCATTGAAAAGAATATCAAATGGCTCATTTGATGTAATCGTATCTGCTCTCAATCTACCGGACAGTTCATGTGATGAGATAACTTTCGAGATATGTAGAAATGCCACAAAGATTCCTCTAATAGTCCTTACCGGACTTGATAATCAAAAGCTGGAACTCAAGTGCATCAAAGCAGGTGCACAGGATTTTCTAATAAAAAGCAAACTTGATCCGGAAACCCTTTCTCGAGCCATTCGGCACTCCATAG
>DAOWJX010000106.1 GCA_030640155.1 Candidatus Aegiribacteria sp.
ATCCGCCTTTCAAAAAAATAGATTCACATGTTATAATTAAGAATAAGCATTATGGTTCCCGTACCGGTTCAGAAATTTTGCGTAGGAACGTAATCTGTCAAGGGGTTGGGAATTGTCAACCCCTTCCCATGCAGGATATTGTTACTCATTATCATGCATGGTGTTAAGCATAATGATTTGCTGGATATTCGACGTTATTCTGATCCTGTCAAGTGTCATTGGGGTTGACGTGTCAAGTCCTCAGGATACCGGATCAGTATCCGGCGTATTATTTGAATTCTGATATCCTTCTCGTCTTGAAAGAGGAATGATCTTGGATTGGAGCACTTTCCCGAGAGAAAAGACTGACTGCATACTCTGTGGCTCAAACTCCTTTTCCCTGCTGAGTACCCGGATGACATGGCCTGTTGTCAGATGCAGAAACTGCGGATTTGTCTATTTAGCTGAACGTCCTTCAGAGGACGAGCTTTCCAGAATGTACAGCAAATCCTATTATGAAGATGGGGACGTGGGTTACAGGGGATATGTCAGTATTTTTGAAAAGTATCATGACACATTCATGCGAATTTTCTTGCGCCGTCACCGTGATCTGATCAAACGCGCAAACGGCAGAAGACTGCTTGAGGTCGGGTGCGCATATGGATTTCTGCTTGACTTTCTCCGCTCGAAGAATTGGGAAGTTACCGGCATTGAAATAAGCCCTCTCTCTTCAGCCTACTCGCGAGATAAATTACATTTGAACGTCCATACCGGAAGTGTGAATTCGGTGAATTTACCGGCAGAGTCTTTTGACGTAATACTCCTTCTTGATGTGCTCGAGCATCTTCACCGTCCATTCGATACTCTCCGGCATATTCGCTCTCTTCTCGCTCCCGGTGGAATCCTTGTTGTCCAGTGCCCATGGGAGCTCTTTCATTGGGAAAAAATCGCTGAAGCTCGTTTGAAACGGATGAAACCGGGTTCAATAAAGCCGGATGCGGTTCCTGCACATCTGTATTTCTTCCAGCCCTCATCGCTGGAAGGCATTCTGCGAAAAGCAGGATTCAGAATCATCGGAAGACAATCAGGCAATTACGGGGCGATAAGAAGACTGGTTGATCCGCCGTGCATTGGAAAAGGAAACATTTTAAAAAAGTTTTTACGGTATGTTTACTTTCGTGCAGGGCTTCAGCGTCTTCTGTACCTGATCGCAAGATTAACGGGTTTCGGAAACGGTATCATCAGATACGCTGTTCCATTTTCGAATAATGCAGACCAATGAAAGCAATTGTCTTATGCGCAGGAATGGGAACCAGACTCAGGCCTATTACGGATGCACTTCCAAAACCTCTGATAGAAATAACCGGATTCGTTCTGCTGCACGATATCCTGCTTCATCTGGCTTCGATGGGAGTTACTGAAGCAGTTGTTAACGGGTCCTGGAAGGCGGAAATGATCAGAGACTTCATAGCAGACTCTAATCTTCCGATGAAAACAGTCTTTCAGCTTGAAGAGCAGCCACTTGGTACGGCGGGAGCGGTTCGAAGGGCTCTTCCACTTCTGGGAGACGAATTCCTTGTAGTTTATGGTGATAATCTCACAAGACAGCCCGTGGAGCCTCTTTACAAGGTTCATTCCAGATTGAATTCTGAAATTACAATCGCGCTTTCTCCGACTGGAGACCCTTCAAGCAAGGGTATTGTCATTACCGGACCTGATGGGAGAATTACCCGTTTCCGTGAAAAGCCACCCCCGGAACTTGCTGAATCGAATATGGCTAATTCCGGTATATATATTTGCAGGAGTTCAGCTGTATCACATATCGAGGATGGCAGCTTCAGTGATTTCGGGCTGGATGTATTTCCCAGATTGCTCGGAGAGGGAAGAACACTTGCTGCTGATACTCCAGGCGGGTATACAAAGGATATAGGTTCTCTGGAAAACTACCTGATTGCCTGCCATGAAGTTCTTTCAGGTCAGGTGAAGCTGAATGTGAAACCCTCCGGCATGAACAATGGGATTCTGATTGAGAACAGCCAGTCATATGAGGAGATTGAGATTATTGGTACACTATGGGTGCAGGATGGAGCAACTATCGAAAGTGGATGCTGCCTTGAAAACTGTGTTGTGCTTTCCGGAGCGAAAGTTCGCCACAACAGCGCTTTGAAAAACACTCTGGTTCTGCCTGACTCTGATGTTGATGAAGGAACCAGAGCAACAGACAAATACCTGTCAATATTCTGATTGGAGACAGCATGCTGAAAGATATTGGAACTTACCTTGATCAGGTGAGCGCACTTGCCCTTAAAATACCCTCAGAGAATATCGAAAAGGTCATTAAAATTTTGCTCAATACATATTACGCTGAAGGAAGGATTTTTGTTTTCGGAAATGGTGGCGGAGCATCTACGGCCAGTCATTTCACCTGTGATCTCGCGAAGGGAACCGTCACACCTGACAGGCCAAGACTCAAGGCAATCTGCCTTTCTGACAATATGCCACTGATAACCGCATGGGCGAACGATACGGATTACACGAATACATTTGGAGAGCAGCTGAAAAATCTGGTTGAAAAGGGTGATGCAGTCATCGGACTGTCTGGAAGCGGCATGAGTCCTAACGTGATAAACGCTTTCCGCATCGCGAACGACTCCGGTGCGGTTTCAATTCTGCTGTCGGGTTTTGAAGGCGGAGAAGCTGTCAAAGTTGCTTCAGAATCAATCATTGTGCCCAGTGAAGATATGCAACAGATCGAAGATGTTCATCTCATGCTGTGTCACATAATTTTCAGAGTCGTTCGAAAAAGAATAAGAAAAGGGAGAAATCAGGAATATGTCTGATTTCTGAAGACTTCTTCACCATCAGCAAGGTAGTAATTCAAAGCGTTACTGAAAATTCCAGGATCAGTCTTACTCTCCTTCGGGAATCTGCTCTCCCAGAGTTCCCATGATTTGCGGATCTCCCGCTCCATCACCTCTGGAAGATTTCCCTCATCTCTTGCTTTTTCAATAATCTCGCGATTGTAGACAAGTATATCACTGGCTAGAACCCGTGCGAATCTCATTGCGTGTTTGAGCTTCTCATCTATCTCAACCGGTATTGGCGGGATTTCAGGCATTTCCGGTTTGAGAGGATGAATCATAAATATTTCAGAGCATTTCCTGCAACGAAACCGTTTGGGGGAGTCACCAATTTTCTCTGATGGAATGTTGTACTTGCAATTACATCCCGGACAATTTACAATCATGTATTCAACCTCCTGTGCAGGAATTCCCTTAACCTGTGTATACCTCTCCGGATATCATCCGCAGAAGCCGCAAATGAAATTCGAATATACCCTTCAGCGCCAAATGCCGATCCGGGTATTACAGCTACTCCCGCATCGAACAGAAGTTCGCTGCAGAATCTGTTCGTATTGACATTTTGAGGATCAGTGAGCAATCGCGGAAAAACGTAGAACGCGCCGTCCGGCTTTTTGAATTCCAAACCATCAACCCCTGCGAGAAGCTCACAGATCAGGTCCCTTCTCATGTGGAAGGATCTATGCATTTCCTCTTTTTCCCTGGTTGCCTTACCCTCTACTGCGGCAAGGGCAGCCCACTGGGATATGGAGCAGGGATTGGAGGTTGAGTGAGCCTGAAGAAAGCCAGCGAGTCTGGTCCATTCGCTGCATGCAAGAGAGTACCCTATTCTCCATCCTGTCATGGCATAAGTTTTGGATACTCCTGAGACAACGGCTGTTCGCTCCTGGAGGAAAGGGTGGAAATCAAGAATATGCGGTACACCGGAATCAATATATGCCAGGTCCTCATAGATATCATCTGAAATAATCCACATGTCCGTTTCAGCAATCGCATCCGCGATCTCCCTCATGAAGGAGATGGAGGGAACGAAACCGGTGGGATTGGAGGGGAAATTAAGAAATACTCCCACAGCACCCTCTCCGGCTGCTTTTCTGATTTCTGAACCGTTCAAGCACTCCTCGGGAAATATTGGTATTCCACCCGAAGCTTTGACCATCTCGGGGTAGCTTACCCAGAATGGCCTTGGCAGAAGAACTTTATCTCCGGGATTAATCGCTGCCCGTACAAGATTAGCCAGATTGTGCTTCGCTCCACACCCCACAAGTACATTGGATGGTAACCAGTGCAGGTTTCTTCTTCTGGAATACTGTTCGGCAATAGCCTCTTTCAGCTCTGGGATACCTGTGCTTGCGGTATATCCTGTTTTCCCCTCTCTGATGGCATCAATACCTGCCTCTGCGATTGGAATCGGTGTTGAAAAATCCGGTTGTCCGGCGGAGAGTGAGATGATGTCTCTTCCCGCGCGGCTGAGTTCCCTGGCCTTAGCGCTGAGTTGCAGAGTCACAGAAGGAGTAAGCGACATTGCGCTTCTGGAATAGTCCATCAGTAAATCCAATCGTCGGATTTGCTTTCAGCCGATTTAGCAAATCGTTTCTCAAGAGCTTCTCTTACGCCTACAGTAACAATGGTTGAAAGATCACCACCGAATCTGGCTATCTCTCTGACAATTGTCGAAGACAGATACATGTTCTCTTCAGAGGGCATAAGATATAAACCTGATATCTCCGGTGCCAGTCGTCTGTTTACCAGCTGCATCTGGAACTCATATTCAAAATCGGAATTTGCTCTCAATCCCCTGATGAATGTCCTGCAATCGATCTTTCTCATGTAATCGACAAGAAGAGAATCAAATGATATTACGTTAACTCTGTCTATTCCCGTTTCAAGCATTGACATCTTCATCATATTAACCCTATCCTCGACCGGGAAACAGAGCTCTTTCGAAGATCGCGCTACTACTGCTATTTCAATATGATCGAATATGTTAAGTGCTCTTCTGATGATGTCAATATGACCGAATGTAACGGGATCGAATGTACCAGGGTAAATAATTTTCATTCTGTTTCTTTCATCACTTTCCACATGAGATGAGTTCCTCCGTACTTTCTCATTTTCCAGTCCTGCTGTAATATTGCCTCAGTTCCGCATTCAGCAAATACCATTCCATTTTCTGAAAGAATCCGTTTCCAGTCGATACCGTTAATCCATTCGTGGAGTTTGTGATATTCGTATGGCGGATCAATAAACACTATGTCCGGCTTTGAATCCAGTTCAGGAACCAGTTTCCGAACGTCACCTTTAAGTACCAAAGCATCTGCAGTAGCACCGAATTCGCGAAGGGTAGAACGGATAAACGATATGGAAAGAGGATTATTGTCTACGAAAACACATTCCGCTGCGCCCCAGCTTAACGTTTCAAGCCCAACGGCTCCAGTGCCGGAGCAAAGATCCCATACAGTCGCGTGATTCACAAGAGAAAACCCCGCTATGTCAAGAAACGCTCCGCGAACCAGAGATGATGTAGGCCTGCATAAACGAGAAGAAGGGCGGAGAATGTGTCCTTTCCACTTTCCCCGCCCCAGTCTAATCAATCTGACCCGTTATTAATACGGTCTGATTATGTGAGGAGTTACGAATATTACCAGTTCGGTCTGTTCCATACGGTCAGAGTTGTAGGAGAACAGCAGATTTCCAAGAAGCGGAATATGGCCAAGCAGCGGAATGGCTCTTCTAACGGTAGTGTGCTTGCTCCTCATTATTCCACCGATGACCGCTGTGGCACCATCGTCTATCATCAATGTTGTATTCGCGCTCTGAGTGAGGATGATAGGCAGCTGCCCGGATGTAGATTCACCGGACAGTTCACTTACACTTGGTTGCAGTTCAAGCGTTACATTGTTATCCGCATTGATATGTGGAGTGACTGTCAGCTCAACGCCGATCTTGTACATGGTGATATAGGCATTCCCACTCGGATCAAGAAGAGTAAGCGGAATTTCCTTTCCGGACATGACAGTACCAGTCATGTTGTCAATTATCGCGATCCTGGGTTCAGACAGAATTTGTGCATGATTCTGGGATTCGAGGAATGATAGAACCGCGTTAATATCAAGAATGTTCGTAATCGTACCAAAAGATATTGAACCGGTTCCAGTTCCAACAGCAAGCCCTTCCGTGCTCATACCGCCATGGACGAGATCATTTGACCTGTTCAGATTACCTACAGACCAGTCGATACCCATCTCATTCGCGTATGAGACATCGATCTCAACCAGTTTTGCTTCGATCATTACCTGAGCTGTGGGGCTGTCAAGTATTGGCAGCAGTCTCCCGATTTCCTGGAGCTTGTATGGAATATCCGTTATTATGATGGAGTTGGTCCTGTCATCGACAGATATCATCCCCCTCTCGGATAAGGCGGTGGCAAGCGCGTTGTTGATACTCTGCGCAGTGGCATACCTTATCACGAATACTTCGGTTTGAAGATCCTGCAGGTTCTCTCTTTCGTGACGAGTGACAGCCATCTGACTGATTTCATCATAAAAATCTTCTCGCGGCATTACTCGAAGTACATTTCCCTGCATGCTCGCTATAAGTCCCTGAGAATTGAGGATCGCGGTCAGGGCATCCCTCCAGCCGACATTCTTCAGTCTGGCTGTTACAGATGCAGTATAATCCTCCGGAAGTATAATATTCAATCCGCTTACATCGGATATGGACCTGAGAACTGTTCGAAGACTTGCGTCAACCACATCGATCGTGATATTTCTTCCCCCGGCTCCGGCCCATTCCACCGGAAATCCATCGTCAACCTCACGATGACTTTCACTTATCCTTACACCTCTGGAAACACTGGATACCGTCTGTCCGGATAATGCTGTCGAGCCTGGTGAGGACAGCGGCGCGACATCTCCACCAGTGATAACCGGTTCAACATATTCCGAAGTAGCTGACCAGGAAGCAAAGGGTATCCCTGAAGGGTCTGTATTCATTTCCAGGACAAGTTGATTGTCATTGAGAGAAGCGCTGTAATTAAGCAACTCACCGTTGACATCGATGATAATTCTAACGATTCCTTCGGGTGGAGCTTTGTATTGACTTGTTCTGATTGATGCAACTCCACCTCTGCCGACTGAAAAGTCCGTTGAGGGAAGGGCATGAACCGCATTACCAATATCCAGAACAATCCTCATGGGATCTGTCAGCAGGAATCTTTCGTAGGAAATTGATTCATCAGCAGTAATTGTGACAAGGGTCACGTTGCCGCCAGGCACCACCGATATATCGGTAACCCTGTACGCTACAACCGGCATTGCCAGAAGCAGCAGAAGACTACTTACGGTAAACAGACGCATCACAAACCACCTTCTTCATGTAGACGCAAGGAGTAGATGGTGGGAATTGTGGTGTCCCCTCCACCTCTCGCGCTATAATTAATAATAACATCCTGAATTACAATAACTTCATTACTGGTAATCTCGGCCACATGTGAATTGTATGCAAGATCTGTTCCTTCGTAGAGAATGTACGGAACGCCATTTCCGTCCTCAACGAGTGCCTGGTCTCCACCTATTGGATCCATCGTGATACCAACCAGTCTGAATTCCTCAATCGAAATACTGCTGAGATCGCGTCTTGCATCTCTTCCTTCATCTGAGAATTCGGTGAAGGGATCAGGTCTGATGGAAACGGACTCATATATTCTGAAAGTCCCGCTTCCCGCCAGGATCATATCTCCGACCGATTCAGTCGAACCCTGCATACCTTCAGTGTTCTGACCGGCCAATGAGCAGAACACTCTTTCGGTTTCATAATACGGTAAATTTGTTTCAACTGATCCCAGCTCGGCAAATACCGTCATTCCCTGATTATCAATTGCCCAGAACGGCTCCCTGAAATTATCAAGACAGATAAGTTCTGAAGGAGTGAATGATGGAGATTCAGCCAGGATTTCATCTGGTGCTGTCACCGAAGAAATACCTTGC
>DAOWJX010000278.1 GCA_030640155.1 Candidatus Aegiribacteria sp.
CCTTTATCGATTATCGCAACTCTGTCACACAGTTTTTCAGCTTCGTCCATGTAATGAGTCGAGAGGAAAATTGTCCTCCCCTCATCCCTGAGCCCTGTGACAAGTTCCCAGATTATCCTTCTTGCATGTGGATCGAGACCACTTGTCAGTTCATCCAGGAAGATGATTTCGGGATCTCCCACCAGTGCCAGAGCCACAAAGAGCCTTCTCTTCTGGCCACCGGAAAGATCGGAGAAATATGCTTCGGATTTATCCAGGAGAGCGAGATGGTCAAGAATTTCTCTCCATTCGAGTGTTCTGCTGTAGAATGAAGAAAAGAGCTCCATGGTCTCGCGGACTCTGATCCTGTCCGGCAACTCAGATTCCTGCTGCTGTATACCGAGTCTTTGACGAAGCTTCAGCCCCTGTTTAATGGGATCCAGCCCAAGAACACTCAGAGAACCCGAATCAGATTTCTTCATGCCGACGATACAGTCCATCGTGGTTGTCTTGCCTGCACCGTTCGGCCCGACGATTCCGAATATCTCTCCCTTGATCACGGAGAACGTTATACCGTCAACAGCCTTAACTTCACCATAGGTTTTTCTGAGGTCATGAACGCTGACGACCTCAAGTGGTTGTTCTGTCATTCGAGTTCCTCCGCAATGTCTCCGGTATGGGGTTAAGTTTCATATCTGAATCCTGGCAATAATACCCTAGCCTGATGCTCGTGACAACGGTCAGTTTCAATTCGTGTATCCTCGATCCCGGCATATGCAGCTTTCAGAAGGATTCAGAGAAATTAGTGCATAGACGATTGATCGGTGATGAAATCGTTGCCGGACAAACGAGAGTGAGTTTATCCTGAGCGAACGAAGTAAGTCGAAGGGAATCCCGTTTGGGGTACCACATTTCAAAGCTTAGAACTCATTCCCAGCCATGACAGCAGTTCGAAATACCTCCACTACGGGGCACCATTTAAGAAAATGGAACCAAGCTCAATCTTGGTAAAGAGCCATATGTATGGTATTCTACAATTATGGGTAATAACGAGAAACTTTACGAACATATTATGCTACGCCGGTCAGATGCTAATGTTGCTTTTGACAGACTTTGTACTCTTCTTGATCGACTGGGATTCACAGAGCGAATCAAAGGAGATCATCACATATTTACGATGGAGAATGTGGAAGAAATTCTGAATCTGAAACCCAGAGATGGGAAGGCAAAATCCTATCAGGTTAAGCAGGTAAGGGATGTGATCCTGAAGTATGACCTTCAAATTGGAGTATAGACATGGATACTAGATACGAAATCATCATTTTCTGGAGCAAGGAAGATCAGGCATATTTGGCTGAAGTTCCTGAGCTATCAGGTTGCATGGCAGATGGTGAGACTTACCAGGAAGCATTGTCCAATGCTGAGCAAATTATCCAGGAGTGGATTGAAACTGCTCAGGAACTCGGGCGTTCTATTCCTGAGCCCAAAGGCCGTTTAGTTTACGCATAATCCTGTTGCTATTCCCTATTGAGTGAACTTCCTTTCCAAGTTTAGAAAGGTTCTAAAAGCATCCACTACAGGGTACCAATGAACTCAGATCAAGTTTGCCAGTTGACACCTCTGCCAATCTGAGTTGCCATCTTTTTAATTAACTATTAGCCTTGAAGATAAGAGGAGGCTTCATATGTATCCGTTGAAGTATTCTATTCTGGTTCTATTCCTGGTTGCGTTTGTTCATGCAGATTCCGCGGTCCAGACGGACTGGTCAGGCGGAGATGGAATTCCCGGTCCGGTCTGGGAATGGAGCAATGACTTCTACCAATCCTCGTGCATTAACTGGTCTGACTATTCTGGTTCTCTGCTGCTATCGCAAGGTATTCTTGAATATACCGTTGAGGTGGACTTCAATTGTGCCAGTTCCGTTTATTCGGAGGACATAAATGGCGACGGCAATATGGACATCCTTGGTGCTGCCCAAGATGCCGACGACATCACATGGTGGGATCTTAATGGCTATTCTTCAGCGGGAACTCTGGAGTCAAGCATCTTCGAGATCGGCTGGCCGGTGGATTATTCAATCGAATGGGGAGCGATTTCCTGGCTGGGAACAGAACCATCGAATACAGAATTGGCATTCCTCGTAAGAGCATCTGACGATCCCGGCAACATGGGTTCCGTGGTCTGATACGATCACGGTCTCTGGTACGAGTCTGGCTGGACTCCTGGGGGAGTATGACGGCTATCTGCAGTATATGGCCATACTGGAAACCGGTAATCCAGATACAACCTCCATTCTTGACGAGATAACAATTGAGTGGGTCATGGTCGGCATAGAGGGCACAGCTGAACCGATTCCCTCAGGAACTATGCTGCTTCCCATCGCACCGAATCCGGCGAAAGGAACACCGGTGATCATATTTGGGTTGCCTGAGACTGCTTCCGTCGAGATCTCCATTTTCGATCTGTCAGGTCGACTCGTCAGTGAGATTCATGGAGATGAGTACTCCCCAGGGTTTCATGACGTTCTGCCTGGGAATTTATCTCCTGGTATCTACTTTTGCAGAATGACCTCTGGAGACTTCGAAGCGACACGGCGATTCGTGGTTATCCAGTAGCTGTCAAAATTTTATAGTTCTAAAAGTGTTAGTTACGGCGAACCACTCACAGTTCTAAAAGTATCCCAATAAAGGAGAGTTTCATTCATACATCCGGTATCATGAAGGGAGCGGGTCACATCACAAGACATATGTGTGACATACTGAGACTGACATTACTGATCATGCTTCTCATGTTTTCGACTGCTGTTGCTGAGGGCGCTGCAGGGGAGGAAGAGGTCACCCGTCCGGAGACATGGACAGAGGAGAGCCATGGCAGAACCGCCAAACCGGATTATGACCTGGTCTTTCCTCAGGATTCGGTAAACAGGCTGGATATCGTCTTCGATCCGGGGGAATGGCAGATCATGATGGATGACATGACTGAGTTGTGCGGCGAGTTCGGCGAGATGGCGCATTCAACTGAGGGGGATGGATCACCTCCACCTCGACCGCCGGATGGTCC
This sequence comes from Candidatus Aegiribacteria sp., assembly GCA_030640155.1. GTDB lineage: Bacteria > Fermentibacterota > Fermentibacteria > Fermentibacterales > JCC-6 > Aegiribacteria. The sequence goes on from DAOWJX010000278.1 coordinate 3,040, forward strand.
CTTTCATGGTTTCTCTGACGCACCTTCACCTCCACCAGGGATGCCCTTCCCAGCCGGTGCCGGTCCGGGTGGCGCAGGCGGTCACGAATTAAGTATTGGAGGAGACCGTAACCCTGTCTGGGTTCAGGCCACCATCCTGTTCAACGGCATGGAATGAACACATGTGGGTGTCCGCTTCAAGGGTAACTCGTCTCTGGCCTTCACATGGGGAGATGGTGTCATGAAGCTCCCCATCAAGCTGGACTTTGATGAGTTCGAGGGCGAATATCCTGAGGTGAGGGACCAGAGACTATTTGGATTCAGGCAACTGACTCTTTCCAGCAACTTCATTGATTCCTCCCTGCTCAGAGAGAAAGTGACCGCTGATATCTTCAGGGTAGCGGGTGTACCTGCGCCCCATACTGCATTCTACAGGGTTTACATCGACTACGGTGAAGGACCGATCTACTTCGGACTGTATGCAATGGTCGAGGTGGTTGACGATACGGTCATCGAGGAGCAGTTCGTCGATGACGGTGGCAATGTTTACAAACCTGAGGGGCGGGGAACAACCTTCGCGGAGGGGTCTTTCACCGAAGAAGCTTTCGACAAGGAGACCAACAGGGCGGAGGAGGACTGGAACGACATACTCCGTTTATTCGACGTACTCCACTCTGATTTGCGGATTATAGACACCCCTGTCTGGCAGAGGGAGCTGGAGAGTGTATTCGATGTGGACGGGTTCCTCCTGTGGCTGGCTGTGAACGTGATCGTACAGAACTGGGATACTTACGGAAGGTCTCCACACAACTATTACATTTACAGCGACCCGGCTACCGACTTGCTCACCTGGATACCATGGGACAACAACATGGCCCTCCGATCGGACAAAGGTCTGATGCCGGTGCTGACACTGGACCTGGAGGATGTTAACCGGAACTGGCCTCTGATACGGTACTTCATGGATGATCCGGTTTACCGGAGAAAGTACATGGAGAATCTGGAGCATGTGCTGGAAACAGCGTTCGATCCTGAAGTTATGACGGTCAGATACCGTGAGCTCCATAACCTGATAAAACCCTTCGTCACCGGGGAGAACGGTGAGTTGCCGGGTTATACGCTGCTAGATTGTCCAGAAGAATTCGATGCTGCCCTGGAGGATCTCGTGGATCATGTAAGCCGGAGGAACCTTGAAGTAGATGCATTCCTCCGGCTCTGATTACTGATTCCGCTACACAGGCACGACAGGAGCGTAAAGATCTGTGAGGTATTCAGATTCTTCCTTGACCTCTTCACAGCCTTTGACGTAAATCTCAAAGCAGGGAGTATTTCCCGGATTGAATCCGTTCTGAGGGATCCATGCTCCGTAGAGTTCACCCCATGAATTTCCTAAACCTTTGTAGGAACCAGCGTGTCTGGTGGTGGCATAAAGACCACCCGTAATCTCACCGATGCTGATATCGCTGTTTTCCGGAAGTTCGATATCTTCCTTGATTGTTACACACGCTTCGGACCTGAGTTCCTCTTCCGGAACCGATTCCGGATCGTCGAAGTAAACACCCAGCCATTGGGCATTCGATAATTCGATATCCTGTTCCTTAATAAAGGCAGTAAGTTTCTCGAACGCAGTCCCGATCTTGAAGTATGACCCTCTGTGCTTCACGCTTAGAACCTTCATAGGCTCGAGAGTTACTGTTTTTGCTTCCATGCTCTGGCTCCTTTCCGAATCGGGTTGAAGTCTGATGTATCTGAAGAATCATTATCTCTCGAAGTAGTATACATATGTTTACATCAGTTAGCAAGTCCCATCCGATCTCACATAACCATGGAAAATGTTTCTGAGGGCATAACTATGAATTTGAAGTGGATGAAAAGGAAATTGTGTTATTAACCTATGATTGTGGGATTAATCCATGAAGTATGCGGTGGCTCTGAATGTGCTACAGTCAGCTAAGAAGCCACCGCATTGTGAAAATCCGCTCGATTACAGTTCACTGAAAATTAGTGACATCCTCTGCAGTGATGGAATTCATCTTCTTCTGAAGTGCAGTCATCACAGTCACAATCGTCTCCGGTGCAGTCTTCGCAATTCGAATCGATATCCTCGCATCCTTCGCAGTCTTCACATTCGGAATCACAGTCGCATTCGTCGCAGACGTTGCAGTCTTCTTCGCAGCCATCCACCTTACCATCGCAGCAGCATTCTCCATCTACTGTTTCACAGTTGTCGCAGTCAGGGTTGTGGGTATCCTCCTCAGCCTGCACTATGGCAAAGGTGCCGACTGCTGCAAGGCATAATGCAATGAGTATCATTCGCTTCATTACTGTTCCTTTTTGTCTGAGTTGCATGGGTGGTTACTATCCGATCCATGACATTCTTGTATCTGTTCCGGGGAACATTCGCTCGGTTCACTCTTCAGATTTTCCGGTTTCTGGCATTTGCTTTCACCTTTGCACATTGTTTTTCTCCTTTCGAGGTGCATTTGTTTGAATCAACTATCTCACGTTTTACAGCCAGCTGATTGAGAAGCTCTATTGAGCTGTCAAGTTTTTCTCTGTTAAGGCTGTAATGGGTATAGTATCCGTTCCTGTGGGAATTAACGAAACCGCTGAAATGGAGAATTCTGAGGTGCTGGGAAACAGCACTCTGGGAAATCTCAAGATGGCAGGCGATGGCATTAACGCAGAGGGATTCGTAATCCCTGAGAAGGGTGATGATTCCGAGCCTGCTTTCAACGCCCAGAACACCCATAAGCTCAGCCAGCTCCTTGAGAGAATGATCCTCAGTTTCCATTGGCCCCCATTTCAGTATATAAGTATATACTAATATAGATTTCATATGTAAAGGCAACCTCTTCAGTCAGGTTCATGTCTTTGCATTGTGGCAATGTCGAAAAATCCGGTATCCTGTCCAGCAGCATTTAATTGACATCCTGCCGGCCTGCTGATATCATGCCGCAGTTGGATCAGAGAAGAAGTGTAATCAGAATAAACACTGCATATTTTATCATCGGCATTCGTTTGTCTCAATATGGTAATGCAATTAACGGAAGGTGTCTTGTGAGTTTGATCTCTTCTGTCATAATAATCTCTGGTTTAGCGGTTTTCGCGCAGGAACTCCCTGATATTCCACAAGCTTATTCTTGCATTATCATTGAGGAACATCCCGAAGAAGCATCTTATGCGCTTGTGGACAGTATTCTCAGTTATGCAGTGTCATTTATGGGTGTACCCTACGTTTACGGAGGCATTGACAGCACAGGATTCGACTGCAGCGGCCTGGCCTACAGGGTATTCAATGATTACGGAATTTCTCTGCCCAGAACTGTCAGCGGTATGGAATTAATGGGTGTGGCAGTTGACCGGGATGATCTGAAGCCAGGTGATCTGCTGATATTCGATAACCCTGTTCATACGGGGATCTATCTGGGAGATGGTGATTTTATACACTGTTCCTCCTATCTGGACAGGGGAGTGGTAATAACCCCCATTACTCATTCGAACTATGCCCGAAGATACTCCTCCGCCAGACGCGTATTACCAGAATGAACTTCCCTCGGTTTTATCAATCCGATTTCCAATAATCCTATCTTGCTACTGTGAACAGAGTGGAATTATCCAGTCCGGTCGAGCTGGAAAACCTGAGGATGTATATACCCTGCCTGAAACCGGTCGTCTCTATTTCGCTCAATCCCTCTGGAATCTGGTTCGCATATATCAGTCTGCCGTTCAATGAGTAGAGCCGTACTGTTCCTGATACCCATACCTGTATGCTCAGGCAGTCATTTACTGGATTCGGATAACAGCCAAGATCATTCTGGTTGAAGGCTTCTGTTTCCTGCCAGTTAACAGCGACAACCGCATCAAGGTCGAACAACCCGCCATCCTGCACATCATCACCGCAATCGGTCAGTCGCACGTACTTTATCCAGGACAGACCGATATCGGCAAGATCAAACTGATCCCCTCCTGAAATATCAGGGTTTGTCGGATCATCTCCAGTGGTTGGCCAGACACCTGCAAGTCCTTCCAGAGTCTGCGAATCCCAGGGGAACATCACCCAGCTGACATTGTCCTGGCTGACCTCTACGAAAGCGCATTCTCTGAAGTAGGAGGAGCCGAAATGGAATACATTCTCGAAGACTGAGAAATCCGGTCCAACACCGTCAATAACCGTATTGTCAACAAATTCGAGTACAACCCACCCATATTTGCCAAGTGTAAGCAGTTCTGACTCTGAGGAAGAGGGATACGTTGATGACGCGTTCGGATCCGGTGGTCCGAGTATGTTTTCCGGGTAGAACTCCTGCCCGAATCCCGCGCCCTCACCATAGGATATTCCAGGTGAATCATCCGCCCAGGGATCAGGTGTCGAGATGCATAGCAGAAATATCAGGACAGAAGTCATGATGTTTCCACCGTTGTCATCGCAGAACAGTAATCCTGGCAGACAGATTTCCGGAGACAACAGTATAAATGCCTTCAGGCAGGTTGATGGTGCTGAGAATCGATGAGCCGGATTCATCAGAGATCGATGACTCCATGCATCTTCCAGTAAGATCGTATACTAAAATACTCTCACCTGGAGTTGCTCCGGTCACGGTTATAACAGAGGAGGTCGGGGTTGGAGAGATCCTGAGGTATTCAGTCGCTGGAACCGGATCGTTGATTTCTATTCCTGTGAGGCATCCGTTTACAGCAAGAGCACCGGGGTTACTGACTGAATAGGATTCAAGGAGCTGATCATTCTGATCATACACCCGAACCTGGCCATTCATAGTATCGGAGATAAACAGATTTCCGGCGGAATCGATATCAAAACCGGTGCCGCCGGAGAAAATCGGATTTGAGGAATCATGCAGAACCTCATGCGTGTCAGTAGTGATTACATAGACTCCAGGTCCCCATCCGTCACCGATATAGGCCTTGTTGTCCCTGATGCATATTGTTGAGGGAAATCCGCCTGTTGGCAGATTTTCAGTTACATTGCCTGAAACTGCGTTAATTATACTGATAGAGCCTTCATCGTTTCCGTATGCTCCGCTGTTGACGACAAAAAGCTCATCAATTCCATCATATGCAACAGACTGACAGTTAACTTCCACATCGATAGTGTCAGAGACAGCCATAGTTGTGAGATCAACCCTTACGAGGTTATTGTCACTGCCCCATCCGCCACATGCAATCCATGCGAAATCTTCCGTGAGACACATCCATTCCGGGCAGGGTCCGACTCCAGGTATCTCAGCAAGAATTGATAAGGGTTCTGTCGAGACAATAATCAGTGAATTATTCAGCGTAGCACTTATCAGAAGCGTATCTGAGGAGAGGAATTCCTCTCCCCAGCAGTTGTATCCTGTTCCAATGGCAAGATTCTCGATTCCCCAGGTTTCCACGTTTATCCGCTGAAGCGCGGAGTCATCACTGCCCGAATTGACTACATATACGAATCCATCGGAGTACAGGATATCATTTGGATAGTTTCCTAATACGGCAACTCCCGGGTTAACAGCACCTGAAACCAGATCAATTTCCACGAGACTGCCGCTCGTATCGATCACATACGCGTTATCTGCTGCAATAAGAACCAGATGCAACAGAACCAACGAGATAGAAAGCATTATTACTCCCTAATGTTCTGTCACGATTGGTGCGGAAAAAACACTATGTCTTTTCCACCCTCCCGCGAAGGTGAAAATGAAAATATCGGCAGAAGGTCTTCTGGCTTCCAGGCTTCCTACTCCCGCGCCTTCTCACCCCTTATGGGAGATGGCTGTTGCGGTTTCGTTCCCGGTTACAGCGGCGGGGCCGCGCCGGATTTTCACCGGCTTCCCTGACGCTGCCGATAGCCTAATAATATTTCCAGGTATCGGATCATGCAATGACGTAAATATGAGTGATCTGGAGAACTTCATAGAAAGACGAATTGTTTTCTCTGGCTCACTATGACCCTGGTAGACCGATACCCCGGCTCATGATCTCCATGTATTTCCAGTAGCTGAACAGGCGGTTCCGCTCCTGTCCGGCTGATGTTTGACTGATTATGATTCAATGAATGAGTCATCTGTTATGAGTGTACCAGGTAATCCGCCTTTTGCTATGGCACATAAGGCAGGCTTACCTGAGAAACGGTTTTATATTACGGGTTATTCGATTAGTTACAGTAAGTATGAAGGGATATTAGGAATGACAGGTTTCGGAGGGATTGTATCAATTGTGTTACTGGTTCTGATACCGGTAATGGGTTTTGCATCAGCAGATTGCACGGAAGCAGCTGGAGACTCAGGCGGATCCAAAGGAGGCACACTACAAATCCAGATAGCTGGGCCCTCCGGTTGGACAAACGTGTGGGGAGTTGCCTACCATGACGATTATAACATGCTTTATATTAGTGGCTGTCCCAATAATGAGTTAGCATATGGAACTTACTCCGGGGGAACATCTGTACCATGGACAGTTTTTGACACTGCTGAAGCTATTTGCGGCTTTGGATGTTATCAGGATGATCTGCTCTTCGCAATAACACAGAGCGACCCTTTGAATCCCGGGCCGTTTTACCTGTATACCTGGAATCTCACTGCTCTTGGAATACCGATGCTTCCACCGGATGTATATGAACTTGGCGAACCTTTCACCGGATCCATGGGGGGATGCGAATGGGACGGCGAGTATCTGTGGATAGTCGATCAGAACTTCGTGATAGATGATAACTCAATAATCTACAAATACGATGTGAATACTCATTCAGTGGTGAGCAGCTGGAGCTACGGCGAGTTGGGTGGTGTCGGTATCGCGTGCGTGTGGGACACGGGTGATCTTAGAATCTGGATAAGCGACTGGTACG
>DAOWJX010000158.1 GCA_030640155.1 Candidatus Aegiribacteria sp.
AATGTTTTCAATCGCAGCACGAAAATGGAATTGTTCACAGCACTGGATGGTGTGACATTCAGTGTTGAACCGGGTGAAGCTCTGGCGATAATCGGTGCAAACGGTGCGGGAAAATCAACTACACTGAAACTTCTGGCCGGGATCTACGAACCTTCGTCAGGAATTGCGAAAACAGGAGGAAGGATAGCCTCTCTGCTGGATCTTGGTGTTGGTTTTCATCCTGATCTTACCGGCGAGGAGAACCTGATGCTGAACGGTTCACTCATTGGCCTGAATAGAAATGCCATGAAAAATCTGATTCCCGAGATAGCAGAATTTGCTGAACTGACCCGTTTCATGGATACTCCCGTTAAATACTATTCCGACGGGATGTTCATGCGTCTTGGTTTCAGCCTGGCAACAGCGGTAGATCCGGATGTTCTTCTGATTGATGAAGTTCTTGCTGTTGGAGACGCGCGTTTTCAGGAGAAATGCTACGAACGCATCTGGAGTTTCCGGAAGAAAGGAAAAACAATAATCTTCGTTTCACATGATATGAATGCGGTTGGCAAACTGTGCACCAGAGCTGTCTGGCTGAATGATGGCAGGATACAGATGGATGGGGAAGTTGAGGCTGTTCTTTCGGAATATCTGGAAGGTGTTCGTTCGAAACATGTTGCCGCGGCAGTCTCACCGAAAGAATGGGGCTCGCGCGAAGTGTGGTTCGATTCCGTTACTCTTAGAGACGTATCAGGTATACCCGCAAGAATATTCCAAAAGGGAGAAAAAATCATAGTCGATGCTGTTATTAAAACCCGTCTTTCCGGAACTGTTGACGGTGTGGTGTTCGGATTTTCACTTCACAGACCTGATGGCGAAATTATTATAGGAACAAACAATCTGGAGATGAATGAACCTCTATTGAAGTTAAGCGAATCGGTAGAGGCAAGTATTGAGATAATGCTCGATGTTGAAGAGCCCGGCTCCTACCTTCTGGGGCTTGCGCTTACAGACCCACCCGCCCGAAAGGATTATCACTGGCAGGAATTCTTCTATCCCATTACTCTTCTTGATGCCAGGATGGATCCTCCACTTCGACTTTCCAATGTTACCTGGAAACAATGCTGAACTGCCTGCTGAAGCATAAAAGCATCGTGATTGTGCTGGCTGTCCTGCTGCCGAGAATTGCGTGGTTCATATACCTTGGAGGTTACTTCCCGGAACCTCCGAGGGATCAGGGCATTTATCTCAGGCTTGCAGGAAGAATCGCATCGGGGGATGGACTTTCCTTCAGTGAGGATCTGGGATGGCTGAAGAATCTCAGAGCAGGAGAAACAAGCCTTGAAACTGCCTGGAGCAGTGATCCTGATTATGTATTTGGAATGGTGCCCGTTGAAACCCCAACTGCTTCACTGGAACCGGGATATCCCGTAATTCTTGCGTTGATGTACTCTATTGCGGGTCCGACCACCGGAGCCGCATTTCTCCTGAACTGTATCTTCGCGTTGATTGGCGCCTGGGCTTTATGGAAAATGGTGGCGGAAAACTGGGGGAAGAAACAGGCATTTTTTGCTGCGCTTATCTGGTCTCTTTACCCTTATTACGTTTATTACAGCGCGTATGCCATGACAGATTCCATCCATATCTCCATGCTTCCTCTGATTATGTGGCTGACCTTGCATTCGGTGAAAACAATGAAGTCAGGTTTTCCAGCAGGAATTGCGTCAGGGTTTCTTTTCCTGATTCGAAGCACAGCTGTTGTACTGCTTCCGCTGCAGATGATCTATCTGCTATTCAAGAAAAAATGGAAAACTTCTCTGTTTCTTCTTGCGGGTTTTGCTGTCTGCTGTGTTCCCTGGGTTGTGAGAAATCAGATTGAGCTGGGCAGTCCTGTATTTCTGCCAACCAAAGGATCCCTTAACCTGTGGATGCGAAACAATCCTGAGATCATAGCGATGGAAGGGATAGTATTACCAGGGTGGATTGAGGATGGAATAAACAGGAGGGATCTCCTGGTGTATCCGCCAATGGATGGATTAAGCGGCGAACTGGAGAGAAGCAGAGTCCTTTCGGAACGGGCGAATCAGTTCATATTCGCGAATCCGGTACTTTTTCTATACCTGTCCGTTATTCGATTAGGCCTGTTCATCTCTCCGGTTGGGGGAACACTTAGCAATCCGATATTTATTCTAGTCGGATTCCTTCTGTACTTACCTTTACTGGTGTTCGGCGTAACAGAGATAATCCGGAGACGTAAAGACAGCAGAATTCTGTTTCTTGGATCATTTTTTCTGGTTTATCTTCTCATGCATTCGCTTGCGCATGGCGGAGTCCGATACAGGCTTCCAGTAGAAACCGTTTTGATCATCGCATCGGTTCTGTTTATGTCCAGGAAATGCAAATGGGTGGAGGAGAATAATGCCTGCATTCAATAGAATTCTGTTTGTTTTCCCGGAAACGCGGTACCCGTCCGGTCAGCCGCCTCTCGGAATAGCCAGCCTATCCGCCCTGGCAAAACTATCCGGATGCGAAGTAGAACTCTGCGACATGTCCTTTCTGAAAGATCCATTCAACTCTTTCAGAAGCAGGATGCTGAGTTACAAACCCGATCTTATCGCAATATCCATTGTTACTCCGCAACTGAAGGCCGCGGTAAGAGTAGCGGAAATTATTCGGAGTTCAGGAGTTAATGCAGTTTTTGTAGCGGGAGGACCGCATGCGACCGTACTGCCGGAGGATACACTCAGAAGGATGAAATCCGATTTTGTCTATTCCGGTGAAGGAGAAATAGCATTTGCACGATTTCTTGAAACCGGACGGTGGGATGATATTCCCGGAGCCTGCTGGATGTCGGGTGATGAAACAAGAAGAAATCCAGGCTTGCTTCTTACTGAGAATCTTGATTCTCTTCCATTTCCGGACAGATCGATTTTTGATATGGAAAAGTACTTCTCCAGCTGGTATTCGATGGACCGGGTTGATCCATCTCTGCGCGGGACTTCTGTAATGGCGACAAGGGGATGTCCGTTCAAATGCACATTCTGTCAACCAACCCTGTCCGAAATATTCGGAAAGAAAATACGGAAGAGATCACCGCTGAATATTACTGATGAACTTGAGTATCTCATGGATGAATTCGGAATTAATGCTTTCATGTTTGAGGATTCCACCTTTATATTGGATCATGACTGGGTGCACGCCATATGCGACGAGATGCTTTCGCGGGGTGTTGAATTGAAATGGTGCTGCAATGTGCGTGCGGATCTGCTGAGTGGTGAATTGCTTGATCATATGAAGGAAGCCGGTCTCGCGAAAATCAACATGGGTGTGGAATCTGCCTCTCAGAGAGTTCTGGATGATATCTACAACAAGGGTATAACAGTAGAAGGTGTAAAGGAGGCTTTACGCCTGGCGAATGACAGGGGAATATTCGTGCAGGGGTATTTCATGCTTGGCGCTCCTGGGGAGACTATAGAAGAGATGAAAAGAACAATTGATTTTGCCGCGAAACAGCCTTTTGACGATGCTGTGTTTGACATCACTACTCCTTTTCCTCATACCATGTTATGGGATATGACGAAGGAACTTATTAACAGGGATTACAGCGAATTTGACTGTTTTCAAACATCAGTCTATTCTCTGGACGGAATTGCATCGGGTTCGATCGAAAAGATGAAGAAAAGGGCGTTCCTGAAATTCTACCTTCAACCGAAAAGACTATTCAGAACCATCCGGACGGTTCTGGGTCCGCGAAAACTCAAAAGAACTCTTCTGAAAGTGAGAAGGGTATGATGAAAATACAGGTGACAATTGATGATATGGGGCTTTCCACGTCTGTAAACAGAGCAGCAAAAATACTACAGAACGCAGGTCGGGTTGACTGCCTGAGCATATTTGTAACAGGAGCAGCTCTCGATGAAGCGCTGGATATGGCAAACAGCCCCGGAGTGAGGATATCTGTCCATTTGAACTGTTCGGAACCTCCGTTTCTGACAGGGGTCGAGTTTCCGGACTCTTTACATACCTGGTTCAGAAATGGATCTGTTCTGGCCGGGAAAGTTAAAGATGAATGGAGAGTCCAGATTGAAAGAGTTCTCTCAGCAGGCGTGATGATAACCGGGCTGGACAGCCATCATCACCTGCATAATCTGTCCGGATTGAGAGAAGTGGTACTTGAACTGGCAAAGGAATACGGAATCGGGACTGTCAGAGCAGCAGTTCTGCCTGACAAATTGCGACGTCCATCCGGGATTGTACTTAACAGTTTTGGCAGGAAACTGATGAAAATGGCAAAAAAGAGGGGCATAAGAACACCCGATTTGATGCTTGGATTCTCCAGAAGCGGGAATGTTACAAGGAAGTACCTTGGCAGCCTTTCCGGGAGCCTCAAACGTGAAGGTCTGGCTGAACTCGTGATGCATCCAGCTATTTCTCCAGTATGGGCTTCAACACAACCTGATGAATTGGAGTTGATGCGATCAGAATGGTTCAACGAATGGCTGAAGCGAAGTTAACCAGGAGAATCCTTCTCCTTGCGCTTGTTGCTCGAATTCTAGTATTTGGAGCCGCTTCGCATGGCGTATTCCCTATAGGTGAGGGAAGAACCCAGTCCAATCTGGCTGAAAACCTTCTCAGTGGTAATGGTTTCATGCTTTCCGGATCGATGCTTCATCCTGAAAGGGAAGCTGAAGCCAATCCCATGTTTCAGAAGACATTCGAATTTTTCAGAAGAGTCGATGGGTACTATGGAGGATTGAGACCCGATACACCCACTATGTTTCTGGTTCCGGGGTATGCCGTTTTCATGGCCTCCATATATGCGGTATTCGGATCGGGGAATTTCCTGGCCGTACGCGGTATTCAGTTGTTCCTGGGACTTTTTACAGTGTTAACTGGTCTGAGCATTGCCAGAAAATTTCTCTCCGGGAAGTTCCTTGCGGTCGCGGGGATATTTATGGCTCTTGATCCTTTCGAACTCTATTACGAAGCAGTGCCTGCAACACAGGCGTTGTTTTCACTGATCTTCCTCATTTCACTGCTTCTCTCCCTGAAACTCCTTGAG
>DAOWJX010000281.1 GCA_030640155.1 Candidatus Aegiribacteria sp.
CGATAGGTGGAACCAGAGCTGCCCGTCAGACTGCAATGGCACATACTCTTTTCAATGTTATTGGTGCAGTATATATGGGATTGCTCATTACCAATAACAATGGATTCATTCTCAATTTCGTCCGTTCAACATCCGGTGATTCAATGAGGCAGGTAGCCAATGCTCACAGTATGTTTAACATATTCAACGCTTTATTGTTCCTTCCTCTTGTCCCGCTGCTGGCCAGGCTGTGCGAATTTATCATTCCAGACAAAGAAAAAACAGTGCAGGAAGAAATAGAACTTAAACTTGATGAGAATCTTCTTAATTCCCCTTCACTTGCGATAGATAATCTGGAACGTGAGATGGTTAAAATGGCTAACTATGCAGGATCAACAATCCAGCATGGGATTTCCTGTTTCATGACCGGGAGTCCAAATCCGGAAAAAATCATATCCATGGAGGATACGGTCGATTATATGCAGCGAGATCTGACTGTCTATGCATCCAAGATATTCCAGCGGGACCTGGATCAGAATCAATCTTTGAAACTGCCTGTTATCATTCATACTATCAACGATATCGAGAGGATATCTGATCATGCTGTCAATATGGTTGAAGCCAGAGACAGGGTGTCGGGTAATCTTTTGGCAAAAACCGGCCCACTTCCCGATGCCGTTGATCAGGCTGCTTCGATTGTGACAAGCATGGTGGAGTCAATTGAGACAGCACTTAAGTCTCATGACAGAGTTGCCTCTCAGAAGGTTCTTGCATTTGAAGAGAAACTGAACAGGCTTGAAGAGGATGCAAGAAATTATTATGCCGATAGCCTTTCAAGTAAGAAGAATGATGGAATGACAGGCCTGGCAATGCTTGATTTTATAGAGTATTGCGAACGTATCGGAGATCACCTGACCAACATAGCTCAGTCATTGCTGGGTGGAGGTGTCTGGCACGGAATAGATGACATGCACTGATAGTTGATCTTGTGTAATGAGTTGACATTTACACTTCAGATAGAGAGATTTCTACATATCCGGTCAGGAGTTGACCGGACTTTTTCACATGGGAGAGGCCGAACCGCTTGCGGTTCGCTGTTGCTTTCCCGCAAGTGCTCGTTCTCTTGCGGAAAGGACGACAGATGAACAAGATCAGAACCTTGATACTGGGCGCAGCAGGGCGCGATTTTCATAATTTCAACGTTCTCTATCGGGATAATCCAAATTACGAAATAGTAGCATTTACTGCTACGCAGATTCCTGATATTGACGGTAGAAAGTACCCTGCAGAACTTGCTGGAGAGCTTTATCCGGATGGCATTCCCATCTTTGCAGAAGATGATCTTGAAAAGACTATCCACGATAAGAGAATCGAACTCTGTATCATGTCTTACAGTGATCTTTCCGATAATGCTGTAATGGAACTTGGGTCAAAGGTTAACGCAGCTGGAGCTGACTACATGATGCTTGGAGCTTCCAGAACAATGATTGAGAGTTCGAAACCGGTAATTGCTGTATGTGCTGTTCGGACAGGTTGCGGCAAGAGCCAGACAACAAGGCGTGTAATCGAGATTCTTCAGGCGGCAGGAAAAAAAGTTGTTGCTATTAGACACCCCATGCCATATGGAGATCTTGTAGCTCAGAAAGTCCAGAGATTCGAGACCATAGAGGATCTCTCAATAAACAACTGCACGATTGAAGAGATGGAGGAGTACGAGCCTCATATTGAACGCGGTACTGTTGTGTATGCCGGAGTAGACTACGAAGCGATACTCAGAGAAGCCGAGAAAGAGGCGGATATTATTCTGTGGGATGGGGGAAACAACGATACTTCTTTCTACAAACCTGATCTCACGATCACTGTTGTTGATCCTCACAGACCCGGACACGAAATATCCTACTATCCCGGACAGATTAATCTCAGACTGGCCGATGTCGTGGTAATCAATAAAATCGACAGCGCTTATCCTGAGGATGTTGATGAAGTAAGATCGAACATCCGTGCTGTGAATCCTGATGCCAGGATTGTTGATGCTGCAAGTCCGTTGACTGTAGACAACCCTTCCCTAATTACAGGCGCAAACGTTCTTGTTGTTGAGGATGGACCTACTCTTACGCACGGTGAGATGGAGTACGGCGCAGGATTCGTTGCGGCTGAGAAATTTGGTGCTGGAGATTATGTTGATCCAAGACCTTTTGCTGTAGGTACTATCATTGATACTTATGAGAAATACTACGCTGACAGAGAAGAAGCGTTTATTCTTCCAGCGATGGGTTACGGTGAGGACCAGATGAGAGATCTTCAGCAGAGTATCAATGCGACTGATTGTGATGTCGTTGTAATTGCTACTCCTATTGATCTCACAAGAATAATCAAGATAAATAAGCCTGTTGTTAGAGTTAGATACGAACTCCAGGAAATCGGAAGACCTGATCTTCCTGAAATTCTGGAGTCATTTGTGAAGTAACGGGAATCATAATGAGATACTGTGCAGAGGGCAGGTTAATTTCCTGCCCTTCTGCGTAATTGATTGCTAACCTGTGCAAAACATGAGGGAGGGACAGGTTCAATGACCAGTAAATCTTCACCTGAGAGACAAACCTCCACCGGTAAGAAAAACGGTGGGAAGGTGAAGGAGAAAAAGGGAACGCAAAAGAATGAAAAAATTATCGAATCTTTCATCCATGTCTTTCCTGACTGGTGCAAGGGCTGTGCGATCTGCGTTGCATTCTGCCCTGTTGGTGTTCTGGAAATGAAAGACCAGAAGGCTATCGTCGCACACCCTGAGAAGTGTATCAGATGTTATCTGTGCGCAAGGAGATGCCCTGATTTCGCAATTGGAATTGCAGATGAAAACGGACGAGTGAACGAGAAGCAGAGCGATTTAAATAGACTGCCAGAAGTAACAGCCGGCAAGGGAGAGGATGATTCCAGGTGATTGTACCTTGGGGAGAAACCAGACTTATACAGGGAAATGAAGCTGTAGCTCTTGGAGCGGTTGCTGCCGGAATTGAGTTTTTCGCCGGATACCCGATTACTCCATCAACAGAGATTGCTGAACTCCTGGCGAAGTATATGCCCCTCCTTGGCACGAAATGGATTCAGATGGAGGATGAGATAGCAAGTATAAGCGCTTTAATAGGTGCGAGACTTGCAGGTGCAAAATCCATGACTGCAACGAGTGGTCCAGGATTCAGCCTCATGCAGGAAGGACTTGGATACGCCTGTATGGCTGAGGTTCCACTGGTTCTGGTTAACGTGATGAGAGGCGGTCCCTCTACAGGTCTTCCTACGCAGGCTGCTCAGGGAGACGTTATGCAGGCACGATGGGGAGCTCATGGAGATCATCCCGTCATTGCATTGGCTCCTTCAAATGTTATTGAGTGTTTTGAGATGACTATCCGGGCTTTCAATCTTTCGGAACAGTTCAGAACACCCGTAATTCTCCTTCCGGATGAGATCATCGGTCATATGAGAGAGCGAATTACTTTTCCTTCTGAAGGTGATCTTCATGTGGAACCAAAACCAGTGCCGAATGTACCGGTTGAATGGTACGAGCATTACCACGTTACCGCTTCAAACGTGTCCCCGATGGCATGTATCGGAAGCGGTTACAGATTTCATGTAACCGGACTGACCCATGATGTTCATGGATTTCCCACCAGGAAAGAAAAGGAAGTTGTCGCAAAAATGAACCGGCTCAAGCATAAGATAACCAGAAGGCTCGATGAGCTTGAAGATGTCCGCATGCATGATGTAGAAGAAAACCCGGTTACAATTTTCGCTTACGGTTCTGTCTATCGATCTGCTCTTGCTGCCCAGGCAATGCTTAAGAAGAGAAAGAAGAGAGTCGGTGTTTTTCGTCCTGTTACATTATGGCCCTTCCCTGACAGAACTGTGAAGGAAGAACTTGACTCAAAAGAAGTTATTCTGGTTCCGGAGCTGAATCAGGGTCAACTGATTCATGAAGTAGAAAGAATGACAAGTGATTCTGTAAGAGTGGTTCCTCTTCACCGTATAGACGGGTACGAAATCACTCCCGAAGAAATCGTAAATGCTGTTCTGGAGGTGATGTGATGCCTGCTCCGCTTCCGTATGAGTATAAATATCTCAGATCAAAGAAGAAATTTCCACATGTCTGGTGTCCCGGTTGCGGTATCGGAATCGTCATGGGATCGATTATCAGGGCTGTTGACTCTCTGTCATGGGAAAAGGATAACATCGTTATGGTTTCCGGCATTGGATGTACTTCCAGAATGCCGGTCTATGTCGATTTCAACACCATTCATACTACTCACGGCAGGGCTCTGGCTTTTGGCACAGGAGTGAAGATGGCTAATCCTTCTCTTAATGTAATGGCTGTGATGGGTGACGGGGATAGCCTGGCAATCGGAGGAAACCATATAATCCATGCTGCAAGAAGAAACATTAATATCACTGCCATTGTTGTTAATAATGACAATTACGGAATGACAGGCGGACAGTTTTCACCCGTCACTCCCGAAGGAGCCAGAACCGCTACAACGCCTTACGGGATGATTGAGCCAGGATTTGATGTGTGTAATCTTATGGAGGGTGCGGGAGCGACCTTTGTCGCTCGTGGAACTGTCTATCATATAATAGAACTTGACAAGATTATAACGAGAGCATTCAAGAAGAAAGGGTTCAGTGTAGTTGAAGTTCTTGCCCCATGCCCGACGAATTTTGGCCGGGCAAACAGACTGGGCGGACCTGTAGAAATGATGAAACTCCTGAAGGAGAATACCATAAACATCAGTCAGGCGAAGGCAATGAAGCCAGAGGATGCTCATGGGAAAGTAGTTCGTGGCGTTTTTGTCGACAAGGTTTCAATTCCGTATCAAGAGCGCTACGATAAGCTTTGTGAGAAAGCCAGAAATTCAGCGGGAGCTTCGAGATGAAGAACTACTATGAAATCAGATTATCGGGCGCCGGCGGACAGGGGCTGGCTCTTGCAGGAAGAGTATTCTCTGAATCCTCCATCAAATCCGGTTATAACGTATGTCAGACTCAGAGCTACGGCCCAGAAGCAAGAGGAGGAGCCAGCCGTACCGACATCATAATCTCCAGAAAAGAGATTCTCTTCCCCAACTGCAGAGAACTTGATATTCTCCTCGCAATGAATCAGGAGAGTGCAGACAAGTTTGCTGGAGAAGTGAAAGAAGACGGAATTATTCTTGTGGATACAACATTTGTGAACCAGATACCTGTAGGTAAAGTTTATGAATATCCGCTCACCAGGAAAAGTATTGAGGAGTATGAAACTCCAGTGGCTGCGAATATCATAGCGGTTGGAATGATAGCATCTCTATGCAGATTGTTCAACCTGGAGATCTGGATTGATTCACTTCTAAAAACAGTTCCTGAAAGGTTCATCAAGATGAACCTGAAAGCATTCGAACTGGGACATAAGGAAGGCAGGGAGATACTGCACGTTGAAGAGGGCAGAGTTCCAATCGCTTATGACAGGAAGCGACCGGTTCCTGATTGTCTTAAAGAGAACAACGGTAATAACTAAGAGAGTGGATAGCCGGAATGATCTCCGGTTATATCTGTTCTATTTTAGTGATGAATTCATTGTTGACAAAAGCTCTGATAGTGTTGCAATCTGAATCAAGGGGCGTTAAGAAAAACCCGAATTTGTCAGGGTGATATCCCATACCTGTCCCGACGAATTCTTCACCATCTCTGAAAAGCACGCGGTATTGTCTACCGTATGCAGTTTGATAACTATCGAAATCCTTCAAATCCGTATGTTCAGGGTCACCTTCGAAGTCCTTCACAAAAAAGACGGCTTTTAATTTGTGAATATCTATTATTTCCGTTTCATGATCTTCTATAGCAGCTAGATGAAATGTAGTTCTGTCAGGAGAGAGATCGCTTGTATACCCCTTCTGTATGCTGCCGTCAGTATAATGCAGAACGACCTTATTCATTGTTAACCCTTTCACTAAAATAGGTATACAGCTTAATACTTGATAGCTATGAATATATCTACACGGGGTTTATGTCAAGTATTTAAGGTCAGGTCTTAAAATATTAGCGTTTACAGTTACATTAGGGTCAGGTCTTGCATTTAAGCATTTATTGCTATCTTTTATTATATGAAGACTATAAACGCTTGAATGCAAGACCTGACCCTGGAGCTTATCAAATTCCCATAATCTCTCTGCTCCATCGTTCTTCCATGATCCTGTTTTGGAAGAGAACCTGGTGTATTGATGGGATGCGTGCTGATAGATCTCTGATATTCCATTCAATTCCGGGCAATCTGACAGATACCCCTATATCCCAGAATTCCTCCGGTAGTCCGGTTGGAGAAGCTTCGTCTGCAACAACAGCGCACGTACCGGTAGCAGCTTCAATCCAGGCTGGGTTGAATTTACGCCAGTCAGCGAGAAGGATGGCTATTCTGAGGTTACCCTGTCTGCCAAGCACCCTTGCAACTCTTCCAGAGTAGTCAATAGGACTGTCGAGCTGACGCAGAAGGCCGATAAGGTCCAGCGGGAATTCGAAGGTGGGTTCAAGTATCACGTCAAGAACGCAGAAAGGATCGGAATGTAGCCTGCTTCTGACGAATTCGATAATCTGCTTCCTGTCGTTCCACGGATTATCCGATCTGAATCTTATCGCGCCATGCCTGAATGAGGGCATTTGCCTGGACAGTTCGGTGTCTGTTGAAAGATCGATATACTCTGTACCAGCCCATTCATTAAAAAGCAGCGGTCTGGGATCAAGATCAAGATCGTAACCAAGAATATCAGCGATTTCCTCTCTTGCTGCTGCGTATCCTCCCATACTCATGTCTGTGAATCGGTAGTAGGGTGGACGGGACATGAACCGGTCAGTCGAATCTATTCTTATCTGTGTTCCGGGAAGCATTGAGAGATGAAAAACCTGAACCTGCTGGTGCAGGCCCATATCTCTGATCATGCAGGCTGATCTGATTGCACCAGCCGGAGTATCGCCCGGCAGACCAAGCATAAGATCTATCACAGGTGTTACACCGGCATTTTTAAGATTAAGAGCGCCATCAAGTATATCCAGAGGATTTCCCAATCGTCCGGATTGTCTGAGAACCTCAGGATTTCTTGATTGAAAACCAATCTCAGCGCTCCTGAATCCGGCCCGGGCAAGTGCATCCGCAATGTGTTTTGATATTGTATCACCTCTCATCTCACCAAAACAGTCAATCCGGAGATTGACCATTCCTTCAAGAAGCTCGATGAGATCCGGCCGGTTATTGAATGTTGGATCGAGAAACACAATTTCTCCTGCTCCGGCGCTGGATAATTTCTTCAGAAGCGTAACCGCATCCTTTGCCGGAAGTATCCTTGGAACCGGATGATTTCTTCTGTATGAGCAATAGTTGCAGGAGCCGGAACATCCTCTTACAGTTTCGATATGAATTGAAGCCCCTTCGGAAGGATCCAGATAACCGGTCAGCCACGGATTCGGCCATGATCCGGGGATGAAATCCATCTGCCCTATTTCCAGAAAGCCTGAAGCAGTCTTAATGATATTAATTACTGAATCATATTTAAGAACTTCACTGGCGACGGGTTCACCCTCACCAGAAACGAAAAGATCAAATTCCTTATTTCTCAGAAGCCATTCATTATCAGCTGTAACTTCCGGACCGCCTGCTACAGTGATGATATCCGGTATTCTTCTCCTTATTTCTTTCGCGATGTAAATGCTTCTTTCCACATTCCAGGAATAAAGAGTAAAGGCAATTATCCGGGGAGATTTTTCGGCGACCAGGTCAACCAGCGTTCTGTCTCCGGATATATCTGTTGTATTCTGATCAAGAATAGAATCCCGATGAAGCCCTGTTGCACTCGCCAGAGAAGCACCGGCAAGAGGAACGTTTCCCGTTAATTCGAGTGGCGCGGATGGATTCAGTGGAAGCTGAATCAGTAAGGTTTCGATGCTAACCGATCCAGTTCCTGCTTGCTGTTGTTAATCCGGCAAGAAGCCAGGAGATGTTCACAATCCAGGCAATTATTATCAGAGTAAAAGCGACAGGATGATGAAGCCTGCGTTTATTCCGAAAAAGAAATACGGATGTAAAAAGCAGGATCGTGAGCACTAAATGAAGTGTTGCCGGACCCGCTTGATTACCGGATTGAAAAACCAGAAAAAGATGAAACAGGAACGCCGCAAGTGCTATCAAGACTGTAGTTCGGATTATCCGTCTTATCCAGTATTCTGAAAATGCAAGAGGTGGGGAAAAATAATAGAGATTACTCCCTTCCCTTGCGAAAAGTCGGATAAAATAGGTACATACGAGTGGAAATGAAAGAGACAACATGAAAAGCACAATGAAAGAAAATGATGACAATATCCAATCAGTCTGATGGAAAGCCGATTCGTGTGCGTTCACTGCTGTCAATCCGGTAAGGATAAGGAGAATAAGCAGTATGACCTGCAGGAACACAGCGCTTCCAAGTACTGCCCACTGCTTGATGATTCTTCTGTTAGCTATCCTGACAACCTGAATCAGTAAAATCAAACCGGCCAGTTGACCGGGTGTTGTATAAAGAACCTTCATTCCTGACAAAGCTGCGATCAAAGCAAAAAGAACTCCGAAGACCATGAGCTGGCCAACGCGTATCCACACAAGCAATCTGGTTATTCTTGATGGGTTTCCATTGGAGAGTCTGTCGAAGGAGTCATCAGTCAGATCGATATCCATTAAGGGAACTGCTTTGTTAAGTCTATGACAAAGTTCTTCTACTATCAGAAGAAAGAACGATATTATAGATACAATAATCATAGTGCTTCTTCCGGTGCTTTAACCTTTACCAGGACAAGACCACCTGCAAGGAAGAGAAACGCAAGAGACAGGATGGATAACCTGGAACTTCCGGTAATATCATTTATCAGAGCGAACATCAGTGGTCCGAATATACTAGCGAATTTCTGAGAAATCGAAAAAAATCCAAAATACTCAGCGCTCATTCCGTCCGGAATAAGCTTTGAGTAGAATCCCCGGCTCACTGCCTGAAGTCCACCCATGAACAGGCCGACTACTCCTGCGAGTATCCAGAAATCAAGTGCTCTTTTTATCCAGAAAGCGTAGAGGACGATAAATACATAAGCAATTATACCGACGAACAGCATTTGCTTTGAGCCGTACTTCTTCGCGAGCCGACCGAAGATGAGGCTGCCTGGAACTCCTACAATCTGAGTCAGAAGAAGAGCTCCAATGAGATTCCCGGAACTCAGTCCAAGTTCCACTTTTCCATAGATCGTGGCCATCATGATAACAGTTTGTATACCGTCATTATACAGAAGGAATGAAATCAGGAAACGGAAAATGTTATTGTTCTTCCTGATGTGGCTGAATGTTGAGAAAAGTGTTGATATCCCATGTTTCAGGGAACCTGTGAAAGTGCGTTCGCCCCCCGAAGACCCCTCCGGAACCCTGAGAA
>DAOWJX010000027.1 GCA_030640155.1 Candidatus Aegiribacteria sp.
CAGCGCCGATGTCAGGGAGCTTGTGCATGCCGGTGTCTGGACAGGTCTGGACAAATCGTTTCCAGGTGGATTCGGAATGGCGTTTGAGTACGATTTCGCTACAGATGAAGCTGATTCAGTCCGTTTTGACGTAGGAGGAGGCTTTCTGAGCGGAGAAGTATACTGGGAGAGTTTTGGCCAGGTCAGAATATCACTGCAGTTTATTGATATACTTGAAACCGGGGGAAGAAGTTACAGAGCGCTTGGAATAGATTTCCTCGGGTTGTTTTAAATGTGATCGGAGAATCATGAACAGAGAAGAACTCCACAGGAAGTATGCGGAAATAATCATAAAAACCGCTGTCAATCAACAGGAGGGCAAACCTCTCCTGATAAGAACTGAGATAGCACAGAAGGAATTTGTCAGGGAACTTGCCAGAACTGCGTACGGCAGCGGAGCTTCTCTGGTCTCTGTTAAATACTCGGACTCTGCATTAAGCAGAATGCGAATAGACGGGGTTAAAAAGGATGAATACCTTGATTTCGTACCCTCCCATCTGGAGGATATGTATGAGAGATATCTCAGAGACGGATGGAGCAGTATTTCTCTGAGAGGTCCGGAGAACCCCGATATTCTGGAAGGTGCGGATTCCATACGCCTCGGCAGAGCAAGCAAGGCGAACTCGGTGGCCATGCGGGAATTTCTGAAGGGGGTTTCAGCAAACAGGATCGCTTGGAACGTATGTCTGTATCCAACCGAAGCCTGGGCAGCAAAGGTACTTGGAGATTCCGTGAACTGGGAAGAGCGGATATGGGACATACTCATTCCAATTCTCCGTCTGGATCGGGATGATCCCGCGAAGGCATGGCTCGAGCACGATGCCGAGCTCAAGAGAAGATCAGAGCATATGAACAGAATACGCTATGACAAGATACATTTCGTTGGTCCTAGAACAGACCTGTATGTTGGAATGGCTCCGAACAGGGTTTTCGCAGGTGGAAGATGTTTCAATCAGAGCGGTATTGTATTCTTTCCGAACATTCCGACAGAAGAGATCTTCAGCACTCCCGATTCTGAACGAACCGAGGGAACTGTCAGGACAACACGTCCTGTAGAAGTTCTGGGTTCACAGGTCGAAGGCGCATGGTTCAGATTCAAAGAAGGTAAAGTAATTGAATTCGGAGCTGACAGGAATGAAGGAGTGCTGGATCAATACCTTCAATTCGACGAGGGGGCAAAAGCTCTCGGTGAAGTCGCTCTTGTTGATGTAAATTCACCCATCTATCAAAGCGGAAAGGTATTCCAGAACATTCTATTCGATGAAAACGCGTCGTGTCATATAGCACTTGGTAACGGTTACGCTGATTGCATTGAGAATGGAACCAGGATGTCCGATGAAGAGCTTAAAGAGGCGAGATGCAATTCATCTCTCGTTCACACCGATTTCATGATCGGTTCAGAAGAGGTTTCCGTCTTCGGTGTCCGGAAAGACGGTTCGGAGGATAAGATCATAGAGGATGGTGTTTTCGTAATTTAGGAGTATATGATGCTTGATGAAAGATTGCTTTCGATTCTTGCCTGTCCGAAGTGCAAGGGTGAACTGGAATACAGAACCGATCCTGAAGAAGTGCTTGTATGTCATTCCTGCGCTCTCGTATATGAAGTGAAGGATGATATTCCGATAATGCTTATCGAGGAAGCCAAACCCCTCGATAAATAGTGACAGGCACTAGTTTAAAAGACAAGTAAAAAAAAGCTAATAAAATGCCTGAATGCGGCAAATAGTTGAACAGCAAACTGCGTGCAATACGTTTGGAGATCAAGGTCATTCCCCGGGCATCAGCGACAGAAGTTCGGGGAAGAATGGCTGACGGAACAATCAAAATCGCACTTAACGCTCCCCCTGCAGATGGAAAAGCCAACAGAGAACTGCAGAAGTTCCTGGCCGGAGAATTCGGCACAACGCTTTTATCCGTGAAATTGCTGTCCGGTATTACATCCAGAAGGAAACTTGTATCAATAGACTTTCACTCTAAATTACCTGATTGGTTCGTGGAATGACGACCAGACCGTCCAAACTTTACCGCGGAGCCATGGTAGGACGAGAACACCAGCTTGCTCAGGCGGTCTCTCTTTTCTCAGAAATGGAAACCGGTGATTCACCTGGTATGCTCTGTTACTGGGCTCCCGCAGGTATTGGTAAGACCAGGCTTGTAAGGGAGATCGGTGCAGCTCTTCCAGATATGGAATTTATCTTCATTGAGGCCGATCAGGCTCCGGGCACTGACCCTTTAGCTTATTTCTTCCGGGAGTGGTTCAATCTTGATGCGGGAGCTTCGGAGAAGAAAAACTCCGAGAATTTCCGGCACGTCTGGGAAGGACTCCTTCTTAATCTGGAACTCCGGACAGATTATCCTGTTCATCAGCTGGTTGACGAACTCCTGGAAACCAGACCTTTCCTTGAAAGTGTTTCAGGGCTTTCTCAGGGATCCGGGTCGATAGTACACCAGCTTGAACCATCACAACGGGCAGAAAAACATTCAACATCAATAACTTCGTTTTTCATTGCTCTTTCAATTCTGCAGCCTGCTGTTGTTGTAATAGAGAATATCCAGTGGTTTTCCCGCGAGAGTATCCTGATCTTTGAGAGAATGCTCAGGGCAGCTTCCGGATTTCCACTCGGGTTCATTGTGACGGGAAGACCGGATTCTTCCGGATCCCAACCTGTTTTTCCATCCGTTGATCCTGCTTTGGAGTCAGACATAGTATTCCTTAGTGGACTTTCAAAAAAGAATATCACCTCATTTGTAAAGGAACTCACCGGTATTTCACCTGAAGAAAAGCTTGTTGATTTTCTGTGGGATAGAGCGGGAGGAGTACCGCTGTTTCTTGAACAGGCTCTGGATTATCTAACTGAAACGGAACAAGTTGACAGAAAGGGAAACCGGCTTGTCCTGAGAGGAACTGCAACTGAAATAACAGAGTCCATCAAGGATATGTTCATCGCCAGAATTCGCATGATGCCTTCGTCCGTTCAGAAGATAGCAGGAGCAGCATCCATCCTGGGAAAGTTGTTCAACCGGGATGTTCTCGCTGAAGTCACTGAATCTGAAACAATTGATAATGAACTGGAATCATGTGTTCAGAAGCATATATTCACAGTTGATGGAGCCTCATATTCATTCGCACATATGGTGTTTCGTGAATGGGCACTAGAGCTCATTCCCTCTGAAGAACAGGATAAGCTTCACCTGAAGGCCGGTCAGATTCTTGAAGTATTTCATGACGGAACCACTTCTGCATCCCGCCTGGAAGGAATCGCCAGCCATTTCCAGCTGGGCGGCGATGATCTGAAAGCTGCCATTTATGTCGGAAAAGCTGCGGAGGCTTTCGCTGGTAATTTCGAGAACAGAGCAGCAATTGCGATGTACAGAAGACTTGCTTCCATGGTCGCGGAACCGTTCAAGACGGAGGCTGATCTGGACCTTGCTGGTGTTTACCGGAATGCTGGACTGCTTAACGAAGGTATAGATCTGTTGGTCGGTACTATGAAGAGAATCCACGGAGACCCTCTAATTAATGATTCTCTGAAAGCCAGGGTGATGCTGAAGCTGGGGACTAATCTGGGTTCTTCAGGAAAGCTGAAACAGGCAGAGAAAATGCTCCGGAGCTGCCTGGAAACGTTTTCTCGGATGGCTGATGTTCGTCACATGTCCGTCGCGACCCGGCAACTTGGCCTGGTTGTCAGAACGGCGGGAAGAACTGAAGAAGCTGTCGCTCTTGGCGAGGAAGCTGTTGATCTTGCTCGAAAATCCGGGATTTCTCTGGAGATCTGTGCTTCGCTATACTGGGTTGCGATAACTTACAGACAGCTGGGTCGGTACGATCTCATGAAGAAATGTACAGAGGAGCAGGTCAGGCTTGCGCAGGAAACAGGTCTGATCAAGAGCATCATCGCGGGATATGACAATCTCATGAGAGTTCACATTTACGACAGGGATTACGACAGTGCCGAAGAAGTACACGTAAAGCTGAAGGAAGCTGCCACGAAAACAGCGAACTGGGCTGCACTGAGCACTGCCACAAGCAAGCTTGGGATTATTCATCTTCGAAAAGCGGAATGGGAACAGGCGATTGACTGCTTCATGCAATGTGTAACCCTCAGCGTCAAAACAGGTAATCAAAGGGCGAAGTGCGCTGCACTGGGCAATCTCGCGCACGCATCGATCGAGCTAGAGGATATAGATACTGCTCTGAAGTACGCAACCGAGCTGATAGACACTGCCTCAGTCATCGGTTTCAGATCAGGCCTGATGTCAGGCTATGCAAGAATGGGGTATATCTTTTCTCTCAAGGGAGATTTCGAATCAGCGCTTGATTGTGTTCAAACACAGATTGAACATGCAGAGGCAATGGGTGATAAACGTAATCTGTCTGAAGGGTGGGCCGCAATTGCTCTGATTCAGTTCCAGCTTGATGAAACTGCAGCAGCAATTGAAAGTATCAACAGAGCACTGGAGAATTCCCGAAAGGCCAACGATATGGTTTCCTGCAGCAGCCAGCTCGGACTGAGGGGGAAAATTCTCTCACTGGAGGGTAAATTCGATGAAGCAGAGAAAAATCTCAGAGAAGCTCTTGCTCTGACTGAGGGCAGAAAAGGCAATGAGAAGCTTGTCTACAGCAGCAGGTTGTATCTTGAAGTTACCCGAGCAGAGAAAGGGGATGAAAACGCATCCGCGAGACTCCTTGGAATGATTGAAGAAGCTCCTGATCGAAATTATAGAGCAGAAACTCTTTACAGCCACTGGAAACTGACCGGTGATTCTGAATCGGCATCAGCAGGCAGAACGCTGCTTGAGGAAATCTACCAGGAGAGACCTCAACCCATTTTAAAGAAATGGCTTGATTCTTTACCTGCTGAAAACTGATCACAAATTCTGAAGGCTCATTGATTTCATTATTGACATGCTCTTTGTGGGTACCCATCTTTACTCAACTGAAAAGGGGGATTTGATGGAAAAGAAACGGATGTTCATACTCATTATTGCCGTGATTGGAATGATCGGTGCATTCCTTCCATGGTATACTGTCTTTGGTTCGATTAATGTCAGTGGTACGGAGGATGGTGGCTGGTTGGTAGTAATTCTGTTTGCCGCAGGTGGCGCAATCGCCTTCTTTGCGGGAGATAAAATGGAATCTCTCGCGAAGAAGTTCCTCAGCGGCGTCTGGATTCCAGCGGCAATTGCTTTTCTTCTGATACTGACCAAGATCTTCAAGAGCAGACCTGGGCTCAGCCTGGGCATAGGTATCTGGATCGTTGCGCTTGCTGCTTTAGCTCAGATATTTATTACTTTCTTCTACAAGGGTGCGGCCGGCTGGGATATGCCAAAATCAATGGCGGATGTTAAAAAAGCAGCCGGGATTCCTACTCCTGAAAAGGAACCTGAAATAGCGAAACCCGCAGCTCCTGTTACTCCGGTAGCTCCTGTTACACCGGTAGCTCCTGTTGTTACCCCGGTAGCTCCTGTTATTACCCCGGTAGCTCCTGTTACTCCGGCAGCTCCTGAGGTTCAGGAAGAAGAACCAGTCGAACCCGAACCTAACGAATAGCTAACCGCCTAAAGAACAAAGCACAAAGCGCTCCCGTTAACCACGGGGGCGCTTCCCTTGTTCCGCTGGATATATATTTGCATAATCGCTGTTCGTCTTATTGTCCGTTTGAGTATCCGAAGAAGGTGATTGAATGTACGCGGTTCTTCCTTGCAGCTGGAAATGTGATCTTCCCGAAGATATCTCAATACATTTGCGTACTGGCAGGGAAGAAGCTCTGGAATTCGTTCGATCCGCTCTTTCTGAAGGTGAGAAACTTTTCCTGATAGGGGCGGATGGCGTTTCCGGCAGAAACAAATGGATTGCCGCCTCCGACCATATTGCTTTATTCGGGGGCAGCCAGCTGATCGGTTTAAACAGAGAGGATCTCGGTCCCAGATTCCCGTCAATGATGGATCTCTATATCACTCCTGACGGACCCTGGGAAAAGGGAGTAATCGGCAGAGTACCAGAGTGGAGGCTTGCTACACCAGCGGAACTTTCAATGATGGGAGCGGACGCGCTTGTTTCGGAAGGAGTAGACGAGGCTGAAGTAGCTGGTCATGGTGGAGCCAGAGTAATTCTTCTTGTAAGATGTCATAGCTGGGATTCCTATAATACTGAAGTAGCACCAGTTAGAGAGGCCGCGGAAGCAGCACTCGATTTGTTCAATTCAAAATTCACCGGGGGAGGTGAGGAGTAGTGAACTACAAGGACACAATAAATTTGCCCAGAACCGGCTTCTCCATGAAGGGCAATCTTATTGCAAAGGAACCCGAAGCGCTGGAGGAGTGGAGTAAGGAAGATCTCTACAACAGGATCCGTAAATCGCGAATGGGGGGGCCTCTGTTCATTCTCCACGACGGACCTCCCTATGCAAACGGGCACGTTCATCTCGGAACAGCTCTCAACAAAATACTGAAGGATTTCATAGTCAAGTCACATACGATGATGGGATACGATTCTCCATACGTTCCAGGCTGGGATTGCCACGGCATGCCTATCGAGCATCATGTTATGGGAGATCAGCCGGAAGGTGGAAAAAATCTTTCGAGGAAAGAGATAAGAAAAAAATGCCGCGAGTATGCCGCTGAATTCGTGGGAGTACAGAGGGAGGAGTTCAAAAGGCTTGGAGTATTCGGTCTCTGGGACAAACCCTATCTCACCATGAGTACTGATTATGAATCAGGTATTGTCAGAGCTTTCGGTGAACTTGTCGAACGTAATTTTGTCTACCAGGGGCTTCGCCCGATACACTGGTGCATGAAGTGTGGAACAGCACTGGCTGAAGCCGAAGTGGAATACGGAGATCATACTTCTCCTTCGATCTACGTCGCATTTCAGCAGGATAATCCTGAAGAATGGGAGAAGGCGGGTATTCCATTCGGAACCAGGACAGTTATCTGGACAACAACTCCGTGGACACTGCCTGCAAACCTGGCTGTAGCGCTTCATCCTTCCGAGAAATACGTAATCGTCAAAGCGGATGGAGAGAACTTCCTTGTTGCTGTGAAAAGAGCCGGGGCATTTATAAGAGAAACCGGTATTGAAGGGACAGTTCTTGAAGAACCTGCCTTCACCGGCAGCGAACTTGAGGGTCTCCTGCTGAAGCACCCTCTGATTGAGGGCAAAACATCCACGATGATACTGGCGGACCATGTGACAATGGAAGATGGTACCGGTTGTGTTCACACTGCTCCTGGGCATGGAGCTGAAGATTTTATCGTCGGACTGAAATACGGTCTGGAAATATTCAGCCCTGTTACCGAAAACGGCACTTTCTCTGATGCCGCCGGCAAATACGCAGACATGCATGTATTCAAGGCGAATGCGGTCATAATTGATGATCTGAAGAACTCAGGGCATCTTGTGGCTGACAGTAAGGATATCAGGCACAGTTACCCGCATTGCTGGCGCTGCAAGAAACCGCTCATCTTCAGAGCGACCAGACAGTTTTTCCTGAGTCTTTCCCATGAAGATCTGAAGAAGCGTGTTCTCGAAAGAGTCGAGGAAACAGCCTGGCATCCGGCATGGGGTCACGAACGCATGCGGAACATGATGGAGGTACGTCCGGATTGGTGTCTTTCAAGGCAGAGGGCATGGGGCGTCGCTCTCCCTGTCTTTACATGCCCGGATTGCGGTGAACCGGTTTTTGATCATGAGGTGATCGGTGCTGTCGCTGACCTGGTTTCGGAGAAGGGATCCGATATCTGGTTTGAACTCGACCCGTCCGAATTATTCAAACTTGCCGGTAAAGAGGCTGAATGTAAGTTCTGCGGCGGACGTAATCTTGAGAGAGTGGACGACATACTGGACGTATGGTTTGACAGTTCTCTGAGTCATTACAACGTACTTACAGAGAAACACGGGCTTTCCCGCCCCGCGGCGGTCTATCTGGAAGCGACCGACCAGCACCGTGGCTGGTTCGGATTAAGCATGGTAACGAGTGAAGCGCTTGGTATGAGCAAGCCTGCTGATAACATTATAACCCATGGTCTCATTCAGGATAAAACCGGAAGAAAGATGTCAAAGTCTGTTGGTAACGTGATTTCTCCTCTTTCGATAATAGGCAGACAGGGAGCGGATATACTCCGTCTCTGGTTCGCCAGTGTGGATTATACATCTGATTTCAGAGCTGACCTATCTCAACTTGATGACGCAAGAGAGGCTTACAGGAAACTTCGCAACACTCTCCGATTCATGCTGGGCAACCTTGGAGATTTTAATGAGTATAACCTTGATCCCTCGAAACTTGAGGGCTTTGACAGGTACATCTATCTCCGTTTCAGAGAACTCTGCAGGTTCTGCATCGAAGAGTATCGGAAATTCCAGTTCCACCGGGTATATCGAGAATTACGGAATTTCGCCGTTATCAGCCTTTCAGGTCAATACCTGGATATAAGGAAAGACAGACTGTACTGCGGAGATGCTGATTCCGCTTCAGTCAGAATGACCAGACAGGTTCTTGCATATATGTTGAAGAACCTTGTGAAACTCCTTGCTCCGCTGATTCCCTTCACTGCTGAGGAAGCATGGAAAGAACTTCCGGACTGCCTTAGAGGGGATACTTCCAGTGTACATCTGGCTCTATATCCGGATGATGCCAGTTTTATTGCTTCGGATCAGGAGACTGCAGAACTTGGTTCATGGGAGACTTATATCGAGATACGGAAACTCGCTCTGAAGGAACTCGAGGAGAAAAGAGCCTGTGGTGAGATAGGCGGTGGTCTTGATGCCGCAATCCACCTTACTGTTCCTGAAGGAATGGTTAACAGCGCCAACGGGGAGAACTGGGCTGATTTCCTGATCGTATCTCAGGTATATGTAACAGCAGGAGAAGAAATTACTGTATCAGTAGAGAAGTCTAAGGGATCCAAATGCAATCGCTGCTGGAAGATCCTTCCCGATGTTGGAACCCTTGTTCCGGATGATGTCTGCTTCAGGTGTGCCGGTGTTCTGGAGGGCCTGGGTCTGAATGACTGATGTAAGAAAGAAAGCTTACGGATATCTAACCGCGCTGGCTGTGCTGTGTATAGATCAGCTGACCAAACAACTTGCGCTTGGTTCTCTTGATCTTCATCAGCCTGTTTCTGTAATTGGAAATTTTCTCAGGTTAACTCTTGCATGGAATCAGGGAGCAGCATTCAGCATGTCATGGGGAGGGC
Source organism: Candidatus Aegiribacteria sp. (assembly GCA_030640155.1). GTDB lineage: Bacteria > Fermentibacterota > Fermentibacteria > Fermentibacterales > JCC-6 > Aegiribacteria. The sequence continues at coordinate 9,235 of DAOWJX010000027.1, forward strand.
CTGTGGTTCTAACCGTTTTTACAGCAATCGCGGTTATCCTGATCACTGTTTTCATCTGGCGGCTCAGGAATCATACTCCTCTGTTTTTCATTGCGCTCGGAAGCATACTCGGAGGTGCGATGGGAAATCTTCTTGACAGATTTATCTATGGCAAGGTGGTTGATTTCATCGACATCGGATCGAACGGCTGGCGCTGGCCTACCTTTAATACAGCGGATATCGCCATAACGATTGGCGGAATACTTCTTGTCATCTTTTACAAAGGCATTTCTAAGAAAAAACCGGAGAAGGATAGTGAATTTGGAAGTTAGCCTGCAAATATCACCAGCCTTCTACTGCAGCGACGCATATAGCTGCGTCTACTTCGTTATGCTCATACATCCATCCTCGACGTACTGTTTAAGTACGCCTGCGGAGTCTGCACTCGCAAGCCTCGTATCCACGGCTCTCTGCGACGCTTCGAGACGAAGTATGGTGAAATTTGGAGGCAAGTAGAATGACTTTCAGGACTGTGGTAGCTGTTGGAGGGAACTCTCTGGTTTCTCCAGGAGGAAAGAATGGCAACCTTGACACGCATACGCTTGCTCGCGAAGTCTGCGAGGAAATTGCCACAATAGCCCAGCTTCGGGGGGGATTGGTCATAACCCATGGCAACGGGCCACAGGTGGGCTTTGAGCTTCTCAGGAACACTCTTGCTTCAAAAATCGTTCCACCCGATGGCATGGATGTCAATGTCGCTGCCACACAGGGTTACATCGGTTATTTGCTGCAGCAGGTTCTAGGCGATGTTCTGGAGGAGCGGGGCATAGACATTCCAGTTACCGCACTGATAACTCAGGTTCTTGTCGCGCCTGATGATCCAGCATTCGAGAACCCCACAAAACCTGTTGGGTCTTTCTATAATGAAAGTGAAGCCGGAAAGGTCAGCGAAAAGTATGGCTGGATCATGAAGGAGGATTCCGGAAGGGGATGGCGAAGGATCGTATCCTCACCAAAACCGAGACGAATCCTTGAACTCGAAGCTATCAGAACTCTTGTGAATGCGGGACAGATCGTAATCTGTGCAGGAGGCGGAGGAATTCCGGTTGTGCGTGAGGGTTACAAAGTAAGAGGTGTCCCTGCGGTCATTGATAAGGATCATGTCAGCGCGCTACTCGCGACACGGCTCGAAGCTGATCTCTACGTTATATCTACTTCTGTACCGGAGGTATGTATCAACTTCGGAAAGCCTGATCAGGCTGGTATCCGGATCGCGACACTTCAGGAGATGGAGCGTCATGTACATGAAAACCAGTTTGCCCCGGGCTCGATGCTGCCCAAGATCCGGGCTTCCATCGGTTTTCTGAAACACGGCGGACAAAGGGTTGTGATTACATCGCCAGGAAACATTCTTAAAGCTCTCGAAGGTGAAGCTGGAACAACAATCGTGCATGACCGCAATACTCTATCTAGCTCAGTTATGTTCTCCGGTACAGGATAAACTTCCGGAGATACTGTCAAACAGGCTCTGGCCAGGATAAAGTGGTGCAAAATGCGGAAAAGAAAATCAGAGAGAAAAGGCGTTTCTCAGAAATCATCCCCGCAAGTGGAAAACACATCATATTCAGAGACTTTAAGCAGTGAAATAATCAACCTGATGAAGGAGGCTATTCATGTAGTGGATAGCGATCTGAATCTGGTCATGTTCAACAATACTGTTCGCAAATGGGGAGATGATTTCGATATTCCCGAGCCTCGACAGGGAATGAATCTTCGCGAATTATGTCCGTTTCTGTCTGAAACCGTATTCGATGAGTACAGAAACGTATTCAGAACCGGTAAGGCTTATGTTACTCCTGAATCCTGCATTATCATCGACGGCTGGGAGTATTTCAGGGAAACCAGCAAGATTCCCATAAAGGAAAACGGCAGGACAGTATACGTCATTACTGTTATCCGGAACATTGCAGACAGCGTAAGAGCCAGAAACGTGGAAACATCACTCTATAGAATTGCAAGAGCGGCATTTGTTTCCTCTGACAGCATTGAACTATATCGCGAACTCTATGAAATTATCAGTGTTATTTTTCCTGCGGCAATATTTTCCATCGTTCTATGCGACGAAAACACCGGTGCTGTCAGCGATTCCCTGACAGGCAAACTACAGAGTAATAGAACTCCGGCAGATCCTGTTGCAGAAGAACTTGAGCGGTATGTAATGAGAACCGACAGGGCTGTCCTGATAGAGAACAACAGCGCTCTGGAAAAACTGAGGAGAAGCGGCGAAGTTAAATCAGCAGGGTCATTAACTTCAGGATGGATAGGCACTCCTCTTTGCGTTCATGCAGAAACGATCGGAGTGCTTTCGTTGAAAGCCAACAAGCTTGGTATGCAGTTTACTGAAAAGCACAAGGAGATTCTCGGATTTGTTTCCGACCAGGTCGCGATGTCGATTGAAAGAAGAAAGATACTTGTCTCCCTGAGGGAAAGCGAGGAGAAATACAGAAATCTGGTAGAAAGCGCGAGCGATGGTATTGCTATCATTCAGGATTCAATAATAGTGTTCGCGAATCAGCAGCTCATCAAAATACTCGGTTTAAAAACAGATGAAATTACAGGCTCGGAACTCGGAGAATTCTTTTATTCAGACGAAGATGCCATGAAATTCGAGTCTGATAAAAACCTGATCGACGCTGAACAAGCCGCGTTCTGTAAAATCCGACTGAGGAAACGGGATGGATCAGTTCTCTATGTGGAATTGAACAGAAATGATACGACCTACAGGGGAAATCGGGCTGAACTCGTATTCATAAGGGATATAACAGAACGACAGAAGACGGAGGAGGAGAAAAACAGGCTTCAGGTCAGGATACAGCATGCGCAGAAGCTGGAAAGTCTTGGCGTGCTTGCCGGAGGAATAGCTCATGATTTCAATAATCTTCTGATGGGCATACTCGGCAACGCGAGTCTCTCACTCGATCAGCTTCCCCCGGAATCCGTGATCCGGAAGAATATAGGACGTATAGAAACATCCGCTCTCAGAGCAGCGGATCTCACGAATCAGCTTCTCGCGTATTCCGGAAAAGGCTTATTCGTCATTGAATCTGTTCAGCTATCGAAGTTGATCGAGGAAATGCTGAGCCTGTTGGAGACTTCCATATCGAAAAATACTGTTCTGGATTTCAATCCCTGCGGGAATCTTCCTCCGGTGGAGGGTGATGCCACACAGATCAGACAAATTGTGATGAACATCATACTAAATGCTTCAGAAGCACTTGGAGACACCGGAGGTGTCATCAATATATCAACCCGCATGGTCGTGATTGACAGCGAGTATCTGGATGAGAACAGGTTTAACGAAGATATCGTTGAAGGCAGGTATGTATGCCTGACAATTTCCGATACCGGATGCGGCATACCGGATGATAACTTTACATTGATATTCGATCCCTTCTTTACAACAAAATCCTATGGAAGAGGACTTGGGCTTGCAGCTGTACTCGGGATCATCAGAGCACATAAGGGAGCAATCAACGTGCACTCAAAATGTGGTGAGGGAACCAGATTTGAAGTGTATCTTCCCTGTACTGAAGTACAAATCGAAGATTCCAGACTCAGAGTAAAAATGGGTGAAGAACAGTTGGAGAGAGGTCTGATCCTTTTTGTTGACGATGACGAGGAAGTACGAACCGTATGTATTCAGATTCTGGAGAATAGTGGATATGATGTCATCGCAGCTTCTGACGGGCTTGAAGGGGTTGAGATGTTCAGGGAGAATTCGGATGAGATTCTTGCTGTTTTCATGGACATGCTGATGCCGAACATGGATGGCATAGAGGCATTCAGGAAGATAAGAGAAATCAGACCGGATATCAGGATCATCATGTGCAGCGGGTACACCGAACAGGTCGTAATGAATTCTTTCAAGGATAACTGTCCCTCGGGATTTCTGCACAAACCTTACAGAACGAAGGATATGCTTCAAAAGCTTGCTGATGTCATAAGTGATGATCTGTAATCCTCGAAATTTCAATTGGAAACAATATGAACGAACCACTGGAATACTGGGACAGCCTTTTTCGTGATCTTGATCCGGAAACAATGGATTTATCCGGAAGTCTTCCCGCATCCGTTCTTCCGGGTTTCTGCGACAGATACCTGAAGAAGGGTGACAGGATTCTTGACCTCGGATGCGGCGGAGGAAGAAATGCAGCTTACCTTGCCGGACGTGGACTTCAGGTTTACGGAGTAGACATCGCTCAGGGAGCGGTTGAATTCTGTGTTAAACGCCTGGCTCAGCTTCAAATTTCCGGTGAATTCAGGCAGGGAACCCTTGACAGTATTCCATTTCAGGATAACGAATTTGCTGCTGTAATATGCATTGCCTCACTGGATCATATAACTCTGGAATCTGCCCGAAAATCCATTGCAGAGATCAGGCGTGTACTCTCTGACAACGGTGTCGTACTGCTTACATTCGATCCACCCGATACAGATGAGGAAAAAATTGATGAAGCTGAGATCCTGCCTGACGGAACACTGAGATTCGTCAGCGGAGCCCAGAAAGGGATGCTTTTCCGAAGGTACAGTGACCGGGAAATCACCGATCTTGCGGGAGAGGAAAACATTATCTCATTTGATCACTCCGCGAATGGCGCCAGAACAGTGGTATGCTGTTGACCGGCGGTACCGTACACTGGAAGGACAGGTGGGACGAGTACAGTAAGCTCGAGCGGGAGGAGATGGAATCACTTCCTCCTGAGCGTTTACTCGATAATGTCAGTCAGGGCAGGTACGGCAGGTATTACAACATCTGGTACGTAATAGCTGAGCGCTCCACACTTGAAGAAGCCGGATGGGTGCTTTTTCAGGTTCTGAAGAAGAATGATATTGACTACCTTTACAGATATCATTCCGCGGCGGCATTGATCGAACTGCTTGGTGATAATGAGTTTGAACCTGTTGATCTGAGCGCTGATCATGAAAAAATCCGGGATAACATCGATCGATTGAACATCATTCTTGTCGAACGTATCGGAAATTGCCAATGAGACTTGTATCGAGCGTGCCACCCACTAATAAAAGCAACATACAAATGATGTGCATGGGCTTTAAACCATAGCTTTCTTCCCCTTGACATCCATTAACCATTCTCATACCATTAAAATGATGAGTGTAATTGAATGATTTTCGTTCATAAGGAGGTATGTAATGAATTCCATTCTATTA
>DAOWJX010000073.1 GCA_030640155.1 Candidatus Aegiribacteria sp.
ATGAGCGGCGCTCAAGCCAAGGCTTCTGTCATCGCCGGTGCGATAGGCCTGATTGCGGAAATCAACCCCAAAGCGATCAAAACAAGGTATGAACAGGGCTGGCTTCAGGAAGTCGAAAACGACCTGGACAAGGTGCTGCTGAGAATCGAAAGAGCCAGAAAAGAAAAGAAACCTCTGTCACTCGGATATGCGGGGAATGTGGTTGATCTCTGGGAAAAACTTGCGGAAGAGGGAATACCGGTTGATCTGGGCAGTGATCAGACCTCCCTCCACAATCCCTATCTCGGAGGATACTATCCCGCCGGTCTATCTTTTAATGAATCAAACAGGATGATGAATGAAGACCCGAACACTTTCCATGAGAAGGTTCAGGAGTCACTCCGACGCCATGTACGAGCGATCAACAAACTTCATGAGAGTGGGATGTACTTCTGGGACTACGGCAATGCGTTCCTTCTCGAAGCATACCGCGCTGGTGCTGACGGAATCCGGAGCCCGGATGGGACATTCTCATACCCGTCCTACGTTGAGGATATCATGGGTCCAATGTGCTTCGATTACGGTTTTGGACCGTTCAGATGGGTATGCACTTCATGTGATCATGAAGACCTCATAAAATCGGATAATATCGCTGCGGAAGTACTTGAGAACATGTCTAAGAAGGTTGATCCCGAAATATCCCGTCAGATGATCGATAACGTTCTCTGGATAAGACATGCCGAAGAAAACAGAATGGTAGTCGGATCGGAAGCCAGAATTCTATACGCTGACAGACAGGGAAGAATAAACATCGCGCTTGCTTTCAACCAGGCCGTTGCGGATGGAGTGATCACAGCACCCATAGTCCTCGGAAGGGATCATCACGATGTCTCAGGAACTGATTCGCCATACCGTGAGACAGCAAATATCGCGGACGGAAGCATGTTCACTGCTGATATGGCTATTCAGAATGTAATTGGTGATTCATTCAGAGGAGCTACCTGGGTTTCTCTCCATAATGGAGGAGGAGTAGGCTGGGGTGAAGTAATAAACGGCGGCTTCGGTCTTCTGCTTGACGGTTCTCCGGAAGCCGGCAACCGTGCCCGCAATATGCTCACCTGGGATGTTTCGAACGGCCTTGCAAGACGATCCTGGGCCAGGAATAAGGGCGCCATCTATGCCATAAAAAATGCAATGGATGACGAACCAGATATGAAGGTAACAATTCCGGAAATCGCGGATGATGAAATAATCGAGAACTGTTTCAAGTCACAGAACAGTTTAAAGCACTAATCGGGAAGGCAAAGGATGATTATGAAACGTTTTATCACGCTGTTTTTACTCCTATCTGTTACATGTCCATCCCTGGTTCTGGCGTGGGGTTTTCATGACGCGATGGAATACGGTTCTCCAATTGTAGCTGTAACTCCTAAATCAAGTGCAATGGGTGGAGTATGGTCAATGCCTTCAGGCGGTCCAGCATCGATATTCCTCAACCCGGCTGAGTTATCCACAATGGATGGTACGATGATAACGGTCGGAACAGGTCTTATTCAATGGAACACTTACACATATGGAGCAGACGAATTTACACAGATTCTAAGCGGTACAATTCTTGGAACGGCTACTGCGGCTGTAGGATTCAGACTGACTGACAGGATCTCATTAGGAGCGGGAGTGGCAAGAGTCTCTGATTTCGGTTTCGAAGGTGAGAGCCTGGAGATCATGTTGGAAGGACCTGGAAGGTACAAAGTATATGCGGTGAACAATCTTGATTCCCGGGGGTCTCTCTGGGAAGTGAATACTGGAATGTCCTTCGAACTGAGCGACTGGCTCATCGCGGGCGCTTCGGGAGGACTCAGGTCCGGCAGCGGATCATGGATACGTGTGTACAATTTAGTGTATGAATCAGTCCCGAATGATACCACCAGCCTGGACTGGGATGAGTTGGATTTCTGTGCTCACATAGGTTTTCTCTTGCCCTTTGAATTCGGAACTTTCGGGATATCAGGTACAAACGCAAGCGGTCGTTACCGTTCCAGGGTAGCAATCGGATATCAGAAGGATTTGGAGATCCTGAATGGAAGTACGCTTGGTTTTGAAGTCGATGTACAATCCATTGAAGAGGATAATCCGGCAGTCTCAGGAAAGTTCTTCGCGGTTTTCTTGAATATGATCCCGAGTGTCAGATCAATCTACAGTGTCGGCTTTGACAGAGCCTCAGATTACACACGTTCAGGACTCTGCCTTTCAACCGGAGCATGCATTGATCTGGGTAGAATAGATCTGGATATGGCAATTTCATGGAGAAGCAGAAGCAGGGCCGGATTCAGTTTCCCGGAGCCGAATTTAGATAATATTGATGATTCCGGAACTTACTACAACATCGGATTGAACTGGAGACCGTAGCTGATAGAATACCGGAATCCTTCAAAACAATATGAAGGTTCTTTCCTGAAGTGATGGTCTTACAATGATTACTCCCAAACAAAGAAAGGAAACAGAAATGAGATTACTTTTCGCGCTATTTGTGCTTCTGTCAGTTCTTCTCTCATCCCGGGTACAGGCATGGGGTTTTCATGATGCTCTGGAGTACGGCTCCCCCCTTACCTGTGTTACACCGAAATCCACTGCTATGGGCGGCGTCTGGTCTCTTCCTTCAAGCGGCCCGGCATCGATATTCCTCAACCCGGCTGAGCTGTCTCTAATCGACAGAACAGAAATAACGGTAGGAACCGGACTCGTTCAATGGCACTCTTACGTGCATGGAGAATTAGGTTTTAATCATCATGATTCCGGAATGGTCCTGGGAACCTTTTCTGCCGCCGCAGGAACAAGGATATCAGATGCTGTTTCAATCGGAGCAGGTATTTCAAGGATCTCCGATTTCGGATTTGAAGGAGTGAACAAACTCATAGATAATATCGGGTCTGGCATGTACGAAATCGTCGCGATAGACATACTCGATTCTCATGGCACCCTCTGGGAACTAAACGGAGGTGTCTCTGTTGAGCTGGCTGACTGGCTGAAGGCCGGAGCATCAGGCGGTCTGAGATTCGGCAGCGGATCCTGGACAATGATTCACGACATAGATGATCAGTCAGTTCCGGATGACACAACAGGCGGAGACTGGGAAGAATCAGACCTTTGTGCTCACTTAGGTTTTCTCATGCCCTTTGAATTCGGCACTTTCGGCATATCAGGCACAAACTCGAGCGACCGCTACCGTTCCAGAGTGGCTGTCGGATTCCAGAAGGACTTCGAGATCCTGTACGGAAGTACGATTGGTGTTGAATTCGATATACAATCAATTGAGAATGAACCCGAGATATCCGGCAGGTTCTTCGGGTACATGGCGGAGATGCTCCCTAACACCCGATCGATCTACAGCGTCGGCTTCAGCAGACCTTCCAACTACCACAAAGCCGCGCTTTCCATCTCTACAGGCGCCTGTATCGACTTTGGGAGGCTTGGCATTGACCTTGCAATTTCCTGGAGGAGTAGAAGCAGGGACGGACACAGTTTCCCTGATGAATATATCGCACATATTGACGACTCCGGCACCTATTATAACGTCGGATTGAACTGGAAACTGTAATACAAGAACCTTTCAGGAGCTGATCTGTTCAGCTATGGATTGAGCATAATCCTTCAATGCATCTTCCATGTCCTGCCAGTATCCGAATACGAACATCACGAGTTCAGGGGTAATATCAACTCTGAACTCTTTACTTCTGATAAATGACGTATCGCCGGCTATGTGGGATATCCGCCTGCCCATTATCTCACAGAACCGAATATTCAATCCGGGAAATCGATCGGGAAAACCAGCCGCTTCCGATTCGAGCATTCTCCTTACATCTTCACTGACAGACAGATCTCTTCTCCTCTCATCTGTTCCGGTTGACAACAGAATCATGCATAATGAATATACAACTCCTGACAGTTTACTATCTAATTCTAATGGAAGGAAGAAAATGAAAACATTTACCCTGTCATCCGTAATTTTGCTGGCAGTATTCCTCGCATGCGGCGGAAGCGGAGATCCGGGAGACGCTGTAACAGAAATGTTCGATGCTATCCAGGCCGGTGACGGAGAAAGAGCTGTATCCTTCATGTCCAGCAGCGCGCTTGAGGAGATGGAGATCCAGGTGGAAGCCATCAAACTGAATCCTGAAATGTCTGCTCAGCAACTCAGCGCCATGGGAATAGAGCTTGATCCGGATGAGATCCCTGACATGACTGCAAAGGATTTCATTGTTGCCATGATTTCTTCTCCAATGATAACAGGCATGATGCAGGCAGCAGAAATCACTGTTGGAGAGGTCACAATCGATGGAGATATAGCAAAAGTTGAAGTTACATCCTCCATGATGGGACAGACTGAAACCAACATCATTGATGTCGTGCTTGAAGATGGAAAATGGAAGGTTACCGAATTCGACTTGTAGGGTCAGGTCTTGCATTTAAGCATTTATTACTATATTTCGTTCTAGGAAGAATATAAACGCTTGAATGCAAGACCTGACCCTACTCCTGACCCTACTCTAGAGGTACAGGTCCCTTTCTCCATTACTTACCCTGTCAAGCAGTTCCACCACTCTCTCTCTGAGTTCATCACCGGGAAGGTGTTGAAGCTCATCCCTGATGAGTCTCCAGCCCTTTTCCCGAGTCTCTTCAGACGCGTAGTCATCAAGATACTCAGCAAAGGTGAGAATCGCGTTTGGCATGCAGAGCGTGTGTACCTTCCCGCTTTTGGCAATATCCATGAAGTAGTGACCGGTCCTGCCGCACCTGTAACCTGCTGTACAGAAGCTCGTGATCATTCCCTGATCAACCAGATACGATATCACTTCCTCCAGTGTGCGGTTGTCAGCCAGTTCGAACTGCTGCCTGTCTCCCTTTGTCTTACCAGTGGCATAGCACCCGATGCCGATGTTCGATCCAGCGTCAAGCTGAGTAATACCAATGG
>DAOWJX010000067.1 GCA_030640155.1 Candidatus Aegiribacteria sp.
AAAATCGCGCTTCGAGGTCCGATTACGATTTTTCTTTTGCCGTGCTTGGCAAGGTTCCAGCTGTCCAGTCTTTCTCCAGGGGTCATCCCGCTGTGAAGTACCGTGACCAGACCTGGAAACCTTCTGCTGAATCGTGAAACGGTAAGAGGGGTAAGCGATATTTCCGGAACAAGGACAAGGGCATTGCGACCTTTGTTTATTACTTCGGAGATCGCTCTTAAATACACTTCTGTCTTTCCACTTCCCGTAACACCGTGAAGAAGGAAAACAGAGCCCTTGTTCATACTACCGCAAATGCTCTCCAGCGCAGCTTTCTGCTGTTCTGAGAGTGTTGGAATCCTCTTTTCGCCCTCAATACCGATATTGATCAGAGGTTCTTTGTGCTTTCTTCGATAGAATTCCCTGATGAGCTTCTTGCTAATGAGGGATTTAATAGAGGATTGGTTGGCTCCTGTTGCCAGAAGCAGCTGTCTGCGAGGAACAGCGGCTTCAGAAGTGGCCAGATAAAGCAGAATTTCAGCCTGCTTCGGAGCACGTTTCCTGATCGCCTCAGCTTTCCTGGTCAGGTTCGGACTATCGCCTAGCGGTTCTATCATCCTTTCTCGAACGGGTTCCGGTTCTGACACAGGTTTCCATAATATCTGGATGATTCCGTCCGTCTCCAGCTGAGCAAGATGCTGTTCAAGGGGGAATTGTCTGTCCAGATTGTCTTTCAGTATTCTGACCGGAACCGCCCTTCCCACAGGAAGCAATTCACTGAGCGGGTTAGATGGATCAAGTTTATCAAGAAGTATGACGGTTTTCTCTGCTTTACCTGATATTCCCGGAGGATGCGCAGCGGCCATCATCATTCCAGGAGGTGCCTGATAATATTCGGCAGCCCAATGGACGAGTTCAAGAATATTCGGAGGAAGCAGAGGAGAGGTGTCCAGTCGTGCAAGGACGTTCTTTATTCTGATGTTCGCTTCGCTGTGGGTTATTCCCCAGATGTATCCGATTATCCTGCTTTTACCAAGAGGTACGATGACCCTGCAGCCAATGGGATTTCCGTTATCCATTTCCTCAGGCAGGCGGTAGGTATAAGTGTTCCATAAAGGTCGGTTAAGGGCTACCTTGATAAGCCGTCCCTGTTTTTCATTGCTCACTGTAATACAGATTTTCCTGATATTTGAAAGGCTCTTTGATAAACTTCCTGCCTGGCTTTGCCGATTCCCATCGGGAGTTTCGGCAGCGTGGGGAAAAACCCGTCCTGATAGACAATCCTGCCATCGACAATTGTCAGTCTTACCCTTGATGGCCAATCCAATTCCAGCAGATACCTTACAGGATCCTCCGCGAGGGTGAGTTCCTCCCATTCTTCATCGGAAGGTTCGATCAGAACCAGATCGGCAGCGTAGCCGGGTGCTATTATTCCAGTGTTCTCCCAGCCCATGGCATTTGCTGCAGAGGAAGTGATGGAGCGGAACCAGAAATCTGAAGGGAGGGATGACGGAGAACCGGTTACTGATGCGAGACCCATTGCAAGCCGGGTATCACCTGCCAGGTCTAGACGATTGTTGCATGCCGCTCCATCACTGCCCAGCGTGACACGTATACGTGATTCCACAAGACCCGGAATATCTGCGATACCGCTGCCCAGTTTAAGATTTGCCCACGGACAATGTACAACTGTAGTATTCGATTGTACGAGTATCTCCCGTTCTCCTTCCAGAAGATGAACGCAGTGTGCAAGAAGCGTATCAGGTCCGATGAAACCTCGGTTTTGCAGGTAATGAATATTGCCTCCGGCCTCTACAATGGAAGGATGATTCATCTCATCTGATGTCTCTGCAGCATGAGTTGTTCTTTTTATTCCTGCTGGAAGGCCTGAAAGCCAGTTCCATATATCATCTGAACAGGAGAGTGCGAATCTTGGCGCATAAATATAACTGACAAGATCGCCGCAGGCATTTTTTACTCGGTTTGTTTCTTCCTTTAGCCACGAAAGGTTTTCAATGATATACTCCGGACCGATATCCATAAGAGCATTACCTGCAAGAGCCCTGATTCCTGAACTTCTGAGGATGTCAATTGCTGTTTCCGAGTGTTTGAGAATACCCATATCAAGAAGCCCGGTACATCCTGATGCAAAAAGTTCCCCAAGTGATTGAATAACTGAAACTGCAAGTGTATTTTGTGAATGGGCTCCCTCAAGATGCCATATTCTATCGAACAGCCAGGGAAGAAGTGATCGTCCCTCTGCCAAGCCCCGAAAAAGAGTTTGTCCGAGATGAATGTGTGATTGAATAAGGCCAGGTACTGCGATGCAGTTATTCCATTTTCCATCACAGGATTCTCTTGCTATGGAAGTTATGCTGTCTTTATCCATCTCAATGGAGAAAGCTTCCAGCCTGAGAAATCCGTCATCCATTATCCCCGCTACGTTATACTTTTGTTTCATGTGCTTATTATGTATCATTTCCAGTCCATATGAAAACAGTTATACGAATTCTGGGACAGTTTAAGGCGTTCTTATTAGATTCACTATTGCCCGATTTTAAGGATACTCCCTTTATTCTCAGTAAAGGAGCTTTCAATGAAAAGTGGAATCCTGCTGTTGATTCTTGTTGCCTCATTTGCATCAGCAGCTGAATTTGAGGTCAGGCATCTGGATAATGACCTGACTGTAATAGTCAGTTCTGATGATATATCACCTGTAGTAACAATCTGCATTGCGGTGAAGACCGGTGCGACATGTGAGACTCCTGAAACAAACGGTCTTGCTCATTTCTACGAGCATATGTTTTTCAAGGGGAATTCCGCTCTCCCAGATCAAACCATATATAGACAGAGAATGGGAGAACTGGGGATTATTAACAATGGCGCAACTTCTACTGAAAGGGTCTGGTACCACATCACCCTTGGCAGTGATAATTTTGAAGAGGGATTGCAGTTCATGTTCGATGCCATCACTTCCCCGCTTTTCGACATGGAGGAGATGGAACGTGAGCGTGATGTCATAATGAACGAGTACGAGCGGAACACGAGCCACCCGCTCTGGCTTTTATGGCTGGCCCAGGAGCAGGTTATCTACGCTGACGCTCCCTGGAGACAGAGTGCGATAGGTGTGCCTGAAGTAATAAAGGCAGCCGCGCCTCCCGCCATGGAATACTTTCAGGAGATGTACTACACTCCTGATAATTCCGCTCTCATCATTGCCGGGGATGTGGATTACGAAGAGGCTTTCATGCTTGCGGAAGAGGTGTTTTCTCCATGGGAGTACGGAGGTCGAAGTAATTACGACATACTGCCGCGGCTTATCAGTATAGAAAGCGATACTACAGTATATGTGGACAGCCCCTCAGGAGCAGGATACGTTTCAGTCATCTTTGAAGGACCATCAATATCTACTGACCCCGAAGCGAGTTATCCGGCTGATGTATGGGGATCATACCTGGGTCTGATGAGCAGAGAGTACTATACGGATCTCGTTACAAATGGTCCTTTCATCAGTATTTCCGGCTCTTATTACACTCAGCGTTTCTCACCCAGGATTTCGTTTGGCGGTATGGTTCATCCCGATCGAGCTGAAGGAGCACTGAACCTTCTGCTTGAAGAAATCGAGCAGCTGCAATCACCTGATTATTACGATACCGAAGGCTTGATCCTTGCAAAGGAAGAACTTGACCGGCACCGGATAATGGCGGAGGAGACTTCCCAGGATGTAGCTATAGAATCGCTGCCATTCTGGTGGGTTGTAGCGGGAAACCTGGAATATTACTCGACTTATTCTGACAGCATTAACGCAGTTGAACAGGAAGATATTAACTCTTTCCTGGAAACCTGGATAAAGGGGAGACCGCACGCTGCATTTATCATGATGCCCCTTGATGCAGAGGGGGGTCAGCAATGAGAATATCCGTATCAATTATCCTGACTGTTCTTGCCGGTTCAACCCTTGCTGTCATACCGGAGAATGTTGAAGAGTTCACGCTATCCAATGGTATTCCGGTTATCACTAGAACAATTGATAATAACGATATAGAGGGGCTTTCTCTCTTCCTGATCGGTGGATCCAGAGCCCTGACGGAGGAGACTCAGGGGCTTGAACGTTTCGCCCTCGAATGCGCGATGATGGGTTCAGGTGAATATCCCGGACCTGTCTGGCGCGAACTCATGGATAAGACACAGGCGGAATGGACCAGCAGTTTTAATTACGATTTCAGCCGATATCATCTGCGCTGCGTGAAGGACGATCTGTCTGTACTTCTATCAGCCTTTGGCGACTGCCTGCTCAACCCGGAGTTCAGTTCACAGGCAGTTGAACAGGTGCGTGAAAGTTTCATTCAGGATCTTCAGGAGAAATACTACAGTCCTGACAGCTGGATCTGGTTCGTGGCAAATGATGCTTTCATGCCCGGGCACACTTACAGAAATGTGCCGGATGGAATCGAGGAAACAGTTGCCGGTTTCACAATAGATGAAGCGAAAGTTATGCTTGATGAGAGAATTCGATCCGGTAATATCCTTATAACCCATGCCGGACCTACAGATTCTGAAGAATTGAAAGAGATGCTTGAGGATGCCTTTGGTGATATTCCAGAAGGTGGTCAGGAGTATGAACCTGTAGAGATATTCTTTGTTCCGTTCGATACAGTTGTAGTGCAGCACAGACAGATACCCACTGCTTACGCTGTCGTAAAATTCAATGCCCCGCCACAGGGACATGAGGATCTGCTCCCATTCCGGGCAGCTCTGACTGCGGTCGATGATCTGCTCTGGCAGGTACTGAGAACTGATAACGCTCTGACCTATGCTACATTTTCCGGCACATCGAGTTACCAGCAGAACTGGGGTTACATGTATGTCAGCTCTCCACAACCTGTACTGGCCTGTTCCCTGATGGCCGGAGTTCTTGCAGACGCGATCGAAAACCCGATGGATGCAGATGTTGTCAGAGGAACAATTGAGAAGAGCAGAACACTGGAAAGCATGAGGGCTGCAAGCAAGGATACTCAATGCTGGATGATGGGCAGTTTCGAAATCAGTACAGGTGACTGGCGGAATGCCTATACCGTTTTTAATGATATCGAGGATCTGACTCCTGAGGATCTCAGAGACGTTCTCGATAAATGGGTCGGCAACGGGGGCTGGGGTATTATTGCTGATACCACTGCAATCCCTGCCGAACAGCTTCAGCCATGGTCTCTTCACTGAAGGAGTGAATATGAAATATCTCTTGGCAGCTGGATTCCTGCTTATGGCATGTGGAACTGCTGAAAGCACTGAAAACAGCACTGACGATTATGTGCAATACACCGGTTCAATAGAGGTTATAGCTCCCGGATCACGCTCTGAAACAGTCCTTCTGGAGGATATTGATACTGGCGAGAAGTTCGCCCTGGTTGGTGATATTGCCAGGGAATTATCGCAACAGTACGGTATGACGGTTATAATTACTGCCATTCCTACAGAAGAGGGATGGTCTATTCGCCCTGAACTCCAGAAACTCAGGATTATCGAATATGTTCTGATGATACCTGAAAGAGAGACAGACGAGTAATTCCTGTTTGAATCTGAATACTTTGGTGAATATGTGTTGAAAGGAATTCTTTGAATTCAAAATCAGATAAGAAAGGTTTGGATAAATCCAGCCTGAAGCTTCTTGTGCGGAGAGTGATTAATCACAGGAAGGCTATAGGGTTTGGACTGATCACCCTTATTATCGTTGACGCGCTGCAGCTTATTATCCCCCAGATCTTCAAGAGAGTGATCGATTCCCTTGCAAGCGGAATGGCGACTTCCGGACAGATCCTGATACTGGGACTTGCCGTTCTCGGAATCTACATCCTCATGGGAGTTTTCAGATTTTTCTGGAGATACCTCGTTATCGGAGCCAGTCACAGGATTGACAGGAATATAAGGCAGGAACTCTACGATCATCTCCAGACCTTATCACCCCAGTACTATGATCAGACCAAGGTCGGGGATATAATGGCGCACGCCACAAATGATATCAGTGCTGTCCGAATGGCTACAGGTATCGCTACTATAGCTTCATTTGACGCTATCTTTCTTTCTTTATCCAGTGTTACGATCATGATTATCATGAACTGGAAACTGACACTTCTGACCATGATCCCGTTGCCGTTAATCGCTCTCATGATGCTGAAATTCGGTAAGCTTATTCATAAGCGTTTTGAATCTGTTCAAGAGGCATTCTCCACACTTACGGAAAAGGCTCAGGAATCACTCTCAGGTGTGCGTGTAATCAAGGCATATGGTGATGAGGAATCCGAAAACAGGTTCTTTGCCGGGAAAGCTGAAGAATGCGTTTCGCAGAATGTCAAACTCGCCAGGATATGGGGCATGTTCCAGCCGATGATAGGAGCCCTGGCCATGGCCAGCATGGCGATTCTCCTGGGTGCCGGCGGTGCAATGGTCATCAGGGGAACGATATCTCTTGGAGAGTTCGTTGCGTTCTCAAGCTATCTCATGATGCTTATCTGGCCCATGATTGCAATTGGATGGGTGGTAAATCTTCTTCAAAGAGGAGCTGCAAGCATGGGGCGCCTGCAGAAGATATTTACCACAGTACCGGATATTCTTGACGGGGGAAACAGCATTTCACCGGAGCCAGTCATTTCTGTTGAACACCTCTCATTCACATACCCCGGGACTGATGCGGAAGTACTCAAGGATATTTCGTTCAACCTGCCCGTAGGAGGCACTCTTGGTGTTGTCGGGCGAACCGGCTCCGGCAAGACCACTCTGGTGGAGCTGTTAATGAGATTGTACGACCCGCCTGAGGGAACTGTTTTCGTCGGCGGTGTTGATGTAAAGGACATGAAGCTTTCGAAGATTCGAGGCATGTTCGGATATGTTCCCCAGGAAACCTTCCTTTTTGCGATGTCCATTGCTGAGAATATCTCATTCGGGACAGATGGTATACCTTCTGAAAGAATCAGTGAACTCGCCCGTATTGTGGATATTGCATCTGAGATCGAAGATTTTTCAGATGGGTATGATACAATGGTTGGTGAACGCGGAGTTACATTGTCCGGAGGGCAGAAACAGCGTGTTGCTATTGCCCGTGCCCTTGCGGTCACACCGAAAATACTTGTACTGGATGATTCGCTCTCCAGTGTTGATACAGAAACTGAAGCGGCGATTCTCTCCCGTCTCAGACATGAAATCAGAAATCTCACCTCCATACTTATCGCGCACAGGATAAGTACGATTCAGAACGCCGACCACATTATTGTAATTGATCATGGCAGGGTCGTTGAGCAGGGAACCCATGCGGAACTTCTCAGGCACGAGGGCTTCTACACAGAACTTTACAGGATGCAGCAGCTGGAGGAAGAGGCAATTAAGGAAGATATAGCAGGCCTCGAGGGGGGTGAGGACTGATGCACGGCTCTCCCTTTGTGGAAGATAGCGCCGGTGGCAAACTCTACGACAGGACGCTCATCCGCAGACTGCTTCACTATGTTCGCCCTCACCGCAAACTGATATTTCTCGCCATGTTCTTTATGATCGTAACGGCCTGCGTGGAATTGATCATCCCATATATCACAAAGCAGGCGATTGATAAATATCTTGCCAAGCTCTATCAGGTTTATGCCGCTCCTTCCGAAGTGTGTGAAAATCTGTTGGAATCCTCTTCTGACAGCACCGGTTTTATCGCGATTTCTCCGGATACCCTGCTCGTGCGGAAAGCAACCCTGGACAGGATGGATCCTGCAGAGAGGACGGCGATGGAGCAGCAGGGAACCCTTGATAGAGAGACATGTTACCTCTTTCCCGAAGACAGATATAACGATGAGACCGGATCTGTCATGGGAGAATACTGGATGGTTCCCGAGACGGAGCTGTCGAGCGTTCCACCCTCTGTCATACTTGATGTGAGAGGGGGTGATATTGCTGGTGTTTCAAGATTAGCCATGTTACTTGGAGCTCTCATACTTGTCAGTCTGGCTGCCGGATATGGTCATGTGATGACGCTTGTCATAGCCGGACAGAGATCCATGTACGATGTTCGAACCGAACTTTTCAGACACATCCAGAAGCTCTCACTGAATTTCTATTCGAAGAATCCGATCGGCAGGCTTGTCACAAGAGTTACGAACGATATTGAAGCTTTGAATGAAATGTTCACGGCTGTTCTGGTCAACCTTGTCAAGGATGTTATTCTCATAGCAGGCACAGCTGTCATCCTGTTCCTGTTGAACTGGAGACTCGCTTTCGTGTCCCTGGCAGTAGCTCCTATCTTCATAATCGTTACGGTCATTTTCCGGGTTAAGGCAAGAGGAGCATACAGGAGCGTTAGAAAGTACCTGGCTAAATTGAACTCCAGCCTCGCAGAGGATCTCAGCGGCATAAAAATAGTGCAGATCTTCAGACAGGAAAAACAGCGGAGAAAGGAGTACAGCGAGACCAACACAAATTATTTCAAAGCGAATATGAAACAGCTTGTGATATTCGGAATATTCCGGCCGCTTATTGAAATAACCGCTTCTGCGGGAGTCGCCCTTGTTCTTATTTACGGCGGAGGGAGTGTACTGAAAGGAGCTCTCACCATTGGTGCTCTGGTTGCGTTCATCAGTTACGTAAGGCAGATGTTCCAGCCTCTTGCGGACATAAGTCAGAAATACAATATCATGCAGAGCGCGATGGCTGCCGGTGAGCGAATCTTCGGCATACTCGACACTAATCCGGAAATCACCAGTAAAGCATCATCTGAACATACTTCTGTTGAGGGAAGAATCGAGTTTGATGATGTAACATTTTCATATGAGAATGACAAGATTATTCTACGTAAAGTTTCGTTTGAAGTGGAACCGGGCAGAAGTGTTGCCCTCGTAGGACCTACAGGAGCGGGGAAAACATCCATCATAAGTTTGCTCTGCAGATTCTATGATGTTGATTCAGGCAGGATTCTGCTGGATGGAACAGATTTGAGGGATCTTCCCGTTCGAACCCTGAGGGACAATATCTCGATCGTGCTTCAGGATGCATTCATTTTCAGCAGAAGTATTGCCGATAATATCCGCCTCGGAAAGGATCTTTCCGATGAGGAAGTTCAAAAAGCTGCGGATATGGTACAGGCTACACCTTTTATCGAGAGACTTCCGGGAGGGTTTGATACGGTAATGGCTGAGCGGGGAACCACTCTGTCAACCGGTCAGAAGCAGCTCATCTGTTTTGCGAGAGCACTTGCTCACGATCCTCGAATCCTGATTCTGGACGAAGCAACCAGTAATGTTGATCCAGCAACTGAGCAGCTGATACAGAACGCTATTGAAATACTGATGAATAACCGCACAAGTATTGTGGTCGCTCACAGACTGAGCACAATCCAGAAAGCTGACCAGATCCTTGTGATTGATGACGGTAGAATACTTGAGAGAGGTAATCACCAGGAACTGCTCGCACGGAGGGGTATCTACTACAATCTCTACCTCCTGCAGTACGATGGGAGTTATGCGGAATGAATTCATTCAAACAAACGGAAATCTTATGGGAAAGAAAATGTATGAACTTCTCTATGATCATAATCTGTATCATTTTACTGATCGGGAGTATTCCTGCATTTGCAGACAGTATCTCAGAAAGGTTCAGCGTATCTCCTGACGGGATTATTCTGGACAGTGAAACACAACTGCAATGGATGGTTGGACCTGATACTGATTTCACCTGGTTTGATGCGCGATCCTGGATAGATGAGCTTGAGGGAGATTGGCGCATGCCATCCAAGTACGAACTTCTCGATCTTTACAATGCAGGTGTCGATATCTATCACTGGGGGCCTTTTGAGAACAATGGAAAGTACGTCTGGGCATTTGATCTCCAAAGTAACAACTTATCGTTTCTGTTCAGTTTTACTCCGGATTATGATGCGTTCTGGTCAAGACAGTATTTACAAAATCCAGTTGGAATTCGTGTATTCGCGGTTTATTCTCCACCGGTCAGGAGGAGACTTGTCCTACGTACATTCCGCAGTTGGACCCAATCTGATTTTCCCTTGTTTCCCCGATACTCAGGATAGTATCGAAACCCGCACTTTGGAATTGCCGCACAAGATGATCTGCTGATCCAGGATCATCAGGATCAATCGTTCCAGCTATTTCCTCATGCATTGAGGAGCGTGTCGGGTTCACAGGAGTGAGTTTTATCATGAAATGCTCAGGGGAGAAAATGTCCGCTATCACGGAAGGTTCAACTGGAAAATCTTCAACCGGAGCGAAATTTAGCGCAATTTTTCTGTCACCATTACTGTAGAATTCACTTCCCCAGTCACTCATTTTTTTAAAGCTCCATGTTCTTACAGGAATCAGTTTCCTGCGAGCATTTTCCGAGGAGGTGTGAAGTGAAAACTGCATCTGGAAATTACCATACGGATACAGCCTGTTCTTGACTTCCGCCAACCTCTCGAA
The DNA here is from genome assembly GCA_030640155.1 of Candidatus Aegiribacteria sp. Taxonomy (GTDB): domain Bacteria; phylum Fermentibacterota; class Fermentibacteria; order Fermentibacterales; family JCC-6; genus Aegiribacteria. The sequence goes on from DAOWJX010000067.1 coordinate 10,419, forward strand.
GAACACATCGGTTTCATGCGGGGCCACCGTTGAAATACAGGGAATAAGCCCCGGAGCATCGTAGATGACCGGCAGCTCTTCAAGGACTTCGAGAACGGCGGGATTGAAAGCCGGATCACCCATTCTCGCGAACTGAATCTTGAACTTGTTTACAGGAATTTTTCCATCTGAATAGCGCTTGTTCACCATGTAATCGATCTGATCTAATATTTCTCCGGCAGAGAGTTTTCCGGCATATCGTTTTCCAGCATCGCATATGGGACAGCTGACCGGGCATCCCCGAAGAGTTGATACGATGAGCACCCATTTTTCTGAAGCGGGAATGGGAGGCTGAACTGATTCAACAAACTCAATAAGTTCGCCGTCATCCAGTTCAGCGATGTAAACAGTGGCAAGATCAGGCTCACCCTGTTTTCTGATGACATTCATTTCAAGCCTGTCCATTCTTCTTTATAAAGTCATGTGAGTGAGCCGCAGCCAGCAGTCCATGTCCGGCAGCAATCGCTGCCTGCCCCAGGCTGCCGAGTGAAGCATCTCCAACGATGTAGAGCCCCTGGATCGCTGTTCTCGTCCTGCCTGATTCGTGCTTCAGTTCATCCGGCATTACCGGTAACCGAGGTTTTCTCCCCACCGCAGCAAGTACCGCTCCCACCAGATGTTCACCATTATTGCCGTCTGATGTAAATCTGACCAGAAGATTGCCTCCCGAACTGATTATCGAAACGGGCTCGGTATTATACAAAATCCTGACATTACTGCGAGTTTCAACCTCGTCTTTCAGTTTTCCGGCAGCTCTCAGACAGGAATTCCTTACAAGGATATTAACATTTGAGCCTGCATCCGAGAGGCTCAAGGCGTAATCGAGCGCTGCTTCACCTCCCCCCATCACGATCGTATTGAAAGGAACCGGCGCTGGAATATCCAGTATCGAGCGAAGCAGTCTCGAAGAAGCGTTTCCGGGGATTGAATAATCCACCGGAACGGTTCCAGTCGCTACGATGACCGAACCAGAAGTGATCACCCTCTGATTACTTCTTATCTCGAAACCATCATTGATCCGCACGATTGAATCCGCGTGGTAATCCAGCACCGTTATCCCGAATCCGGAAATATGAGAAGAAAGTCTCTCGGCGAATTCGCAGCCTGGAATAGCCTCCAGCCCGGGGTAGTTTTCGACAAGACGGGCTTCCCTGATAAGACCGCCCGCTCTGCCCGTTGTATCCAGAAGTCTGACATCGAGGCCAAGTCTTCGGCATTGAACAGCAGCAGCGCATCCTGCCGGTCCCGCACCTATGATCGCTGTATCGATCAAGGTAGATTCACCCTTCCCTTGCTGAGCAGATGGAATCTGTGTCGGAAACGACTGTAAAACCGTTCGCAAGCCCCAGCAGGCTTCCCAGGTGAAGTTCTTCAGTGCTGCTTGTCAGAGCATCCGCAGCAATGTAAACCTCGAACCCTCTCACGAAGGCCGATCTCGCTGCAGTCTCACAGCAGAGATGGGTCAGAACTCCTGTCACAAGAACCTGTTCGATGTTGAGTTCTCTCAGATACTCCTCGAGACCGGTACGGTAAAAGGCATCGTAAGTATTCTTCTGGAAAACCCTCTCTTCCGATAACGGAGCAAGCTTCGAAATAATTTCTGATTCCTGCCTGCCACATCTGATATAGTCGCTGAAGAACTTTCCGAGCATACCGAGATCGTGCTTTCCACTGTGGCAGTGTCTCGTGAAGACAACAGTGCCGCTGATATTTCTCCAATACCGGAGAAGTGCGGATATTCGCGGGATTATCGCTTCGGTAGACGGCAGATAGGCTCTTCCGTCCGGGTGAGCGAAGTAGTGCAGCATGTCTACAATTAAAAGGGCACATTTCGATGGTTCGAGAAATAGATTTGGTCTGGATCGGTTCCTGGCCTGGATCTGACCAAGCCAGTAAGCAGTTTTCTCAGTAAGATTATCCGGAGTTACAAATGGATCTGTCACCATCAGAACTCCCTGAGAACCGCAATTGTTTTTCAATCATATTTTATTCTCTTACCTTCAATTACTGAATTATTTTCAGAACCCCTGACTGTATTGATGATAGTAAACATAACTGAAAATGGGAGAGGGGAGAGGAGACCTGGACATCACCCTTGCGTCATATAAAAAAATACTGCATAATTCCGTATGATGTAAGGCTTTCCGGAAGGGTTACTGTTGAAAACTCAGATGATATCGTTATCGATCATGTTTGTCGTGCTTGTACTCCTGACGCCGTTCCCTGAGATTGATTCTCTGCGGAGGACATTCACCACGGGACTTGCGGATACTCCTGTTTCCGCAGTTCAGTCAGTCATAGCCCTTGAACAAAGCACACCCTCTGTTGATCCTCAGGAAGATACCGGGTCTGCCGATGAACCCATGACATTCACCTGTGCCTCAGGTGCTGAGCCGGAACGTACCGGAGTAACACCAGTAGGAAGCCGCATTATCAGAGAGACAGGGCTTGAGGAATACCAGATGGAGAAACATTCCGTGAGTATTCGGGAAACCCAGGTATCCCGTTCCAGCCAGCATAGCTTCACACCTAAGAGCAGATTCTACGCATCTTCTATCCATGGTAACACCTTACCGGCGAGACATGGTTTCGATTTCAACGATCTTCTGCAGAAGCGATATCATGTGATTCAAAGAAGCAATATCAAGCAGTCCTTTTTCACGCAACAGGTTCCATACTCTGCCGTGGGTAACTGGACCCTGCCTGGAAACGGTCAGAACAACCCCCCGGACGAGCAACCTTTCATCCCGCAGCAGATCGATGACGGAACCTTCAGGGAAAACACTCAGATGTTCAACAGAGTTCATCAGCATCGATCCGTTCCCTCTGTTCGTCCTGCAAGAAGAGCGGCAGGCAGTCTGTCATCAGGAACTAGCACCTCGCAGCGCTGAATTACCATCGCTGTCAATAGCACTTTCTTCTCTTTCATTTAATTACTGATTTTATTTCCAGAACACTTGACTTCATGGATGATAGTAAGCATAACTGAAAACAGGTGAGGGTAGAGGAGAAGAGCAGAATGATTCGATTAATCAGTGTTCTATTAATTCCATTCATTGTAATGACCTCCTGTGTTGATACGGGTCAAAGCGTAACGCAACCCGTGACAGGGCACAGTTCAGGCTGGCACGACGGCAAAAATCCTGAGGAGATCTGTCATGAATATCTGGAATTGCTGGGAGACGTCCAGACTATGCACTACGGTATGTACAATGAATATACGGACAACATTGAAGATCTTCAGGAGTTTCTTCAGATTCCGGTTGAATCGATTTACTGTCCAGTTAATGGAGAATACTTGTTTTCAGGTGATATCGATTATGAATATTACATAGAATGTCCCTCAGGCGCAGAGATGTCTCATGGTCATATTTGGAATGGATTTATCAGTTGGCCGTATGATCCTTCCGAGCATACTGAAATATGTCATGAAAGAATGATAAACTTGTCAACAGCATGTTCCATGTACTATGGAATGTACGGCTATTATCCTGACGGCATTGAAGATCTTCAGCAGTTCTTTCCATATCCGGTTGATTCCATATACTGCCCTGTGAACGGTAATTATATCCTTGAATGCGACGAAGAGGATTGTTACATAGCCTGTCCGTCAAACGTGATACCATCGCACGGCTATATCCTGAACGGTGAAACAAGCTGGCCTTATGATCCATCTAATTATCTCGAAGGATGTCGGAATAATATGATATCTCTTGCTACAGGATGTTCTATGTACTATGCAGAAAATAACCGCTTTCCTGAAGTATTGAGTGATCTTGAGGAAGTCATGGAGAACTGGGATTTGGAATGCCCCGCCTGCGCCAGTATTTACATGTATGAAACGAATCCGGAAGGCGACTCATATACTATCACCTGCCCCTTGCCGGTGGATCCGAACCACGGAAGTATAGTAGATGGGTGTACCAGCTGGTAGTACAGGTTAATTCTGCACCAGCGGCGGGGGAGTTCTAAGGTTTCCCTGAATCAGTAATCTCAGACTGCCGAGAAAATAAGCGAACCTGAATCTGTCCGGTCTGTTCAGGAGTTCCGGGAAATGTTCCATCCCCCTTGGTTCCAGATCAGCGATTTCATATCGGTAGTTCAGCCGGCCCGGTCTGCGGATATCGAACGAGTAAAGAAATCCTCTCACGGTTCCGGAGTGACTGTCAGACGGTTCAACGATTATGAGATAATCACATTCAGCTTTTGCCATTCTGTCGAATGAGATTCCCCTTTGATTTGAAGGAAGGACTATTGCCTTTCTGCCGTTACTGAAAAGAAGGCTGTACCTTCTGTCAGTATCAGGTTTTTCATCTGTTCTCCAGCATGGAGTTCTCATTTTCAGAAACCATCTTCTTGCGACTGCTTCAGCAAAGAGCGCGTCAAAACAATCAGGCACACCGGACCTGCAGGCTTCCCTGTGGAGCTTACTTCTGAGTTTCCGTGAAATGCTGATTTTCATCCGGATTCGCCTTTTTTCAGTGATTCAGTTCCTTTTCTGCTCATTGCATTTTGTTTCCCGTTTATGTAAATTCATTCCCGTATATTCTGGTAATATTTCTTAAAATAAAGTTTGGTACAGGAGAAACCATATGGACAAAAAAACACCTCTGTACGACAGGCATGTGAACCTTGGAGCAAAACTGGAACCCTTTGCAGGTTACATAATGCCCATAAAGTATACAACTGTGAAAGAAGAACACAATACAGTCCGGAATGGTGTGGGCGTTTTCGACCTTTCTCACATGGGTGAGTTCAGAGTGAAGGGAAAGGATGCATTGAGATTCCTCGACTACCTTCTGACCAACGACTCCGATGTGGAACCGGGCAAGGCATATTATTCAACCATGTGCTATCCCGATGGTGGAATAGTCGATGACCTTATCGTATACAGAATATCAGATAAAGAATTTCTCATGGTCGTTAACGGATCCAACATCGAGAAGGACTGGGCCTGGGTCAACAATCATACCACCGGGTACGACATAACTCTGACGAATGAAAGTGACGATATCGGACTGGTCGCCATTCAGGGGCCTGACGCGCAGAAAGTTGCCGAGAAGCTCACAGACGTAAATCTGGAAGACATAGGCTATTACTGCCATACCTCAAGTACATTCGCGAATAAAGAAGCCCTGATTGCGAGAACCGGATACACCGGTGAAGACGGATTCGAAATTTACATTAAATCCGATGACGCCGCAGATGTATGGGATGCCGTTATGAAGGCCGGTGAAGAATATGAAATCAAACCGGTGGGTCTTGGTGCCAGAGATACACTTCGGCTTGAGGTGGGTTACGTTCTGTACGGCAATGATATCGATCATACGACGACTCCCATCGAAGCCAGACTCGGCTGGGTTGTGAAACTGAAGACAGATAAGGAATTCATCGGTCGTGAAGTAATGGCCCGACAGAAGAAGGAGAAACCGGACAGGTATATCGTGGGTCTTGAAGTAACAGGCAAAGGATTCCCCAGGCGTGGCGCTGAACTGTTCAGGGGCGATCGCAAGGTTGGTATCGTAACCAGCGGTTCACTTGCACCGGCGCTGGGACACGGAGTCTGCCTTGCTTTTGTAGAAAAGGGTTTCCATAAGAGCGGAACTGAACTGGATGCTGAAGTACGAGGGAAAAGAATCCCAGTCAAAACTGTTAAATTGCCGTTCTACAAAGATGGCAGCAGGAAGTAATCAGGAATACAAGGAGGAATATATGTCGAACATTCCGGAAGATCTCCGATACACTGACTCGCACGAGTGGGTGAAAGATCTCGGTAATGGTGAATACAAGATGGGTCTGTCTTTTTATGCCCAGGATCAGATGGGTGAAATTGTCATGGTTGAATTTCCCGGACTGGAAGAATTCAGTGCAGGAGATACTCTGGGCTCTCTGGAAGCCGTGAAGACCGCTGAAGATTTCTACGCTCCCTTCAATGGAAAAGTCGTGCGTGTTAATGCTGCTCTCGAGGACGAACCCGCGCTAATTAACGAAGATCCGTACGAAAAAGGCTGGCTTGTCGTAATAGCCACTGATGATTCTTCCGGTTTCAGTAAACTGAAGAGCCCTACAGAGTTCTCTGAATTCATCGGCGAGTAATACGTGAGCAGGTTCATACCGAACCGCGGGGATCATTTTGAAAAGATGTTTCGCGTGATCGGTGTTGAAGGTATCAGCGACCTCCTTCAATCGATCCCGATTAAGTATCAGATCAAAGAAGATCTTGATCTTCCTGATCCTGTTTCAGAACTTGAACTCCAGCGTGAGTTTGAAGGATATGCAGACAGAAATACAGGAGCGGATAAGATCTGCTTTCTTGGAGCCGGTGCTTACGACCATTTCATCCCTGCGGCAGTTGATCATATTCTTCTTCGAAGTGAGTTCTATACCGCATATACACCTTATCAGGCTGAAGTCAGTCAGGGGACGCTCCAGGCTATTTTCGAATATCAATCGATGATTGCCAGACTGACCGGCATGGAAGTGGCAAATGCTTCCATGTACGATGGCGCTTCCGCTGCCGCTGAAGCATGTCTGATGGCGATGAGAGTAACCCGCAGGCAGAGAATCCTCATCGCAGGATCATTGAATCCTCGATGGGCTGATGTTGTACGAACTTACCTCAAGAGAGATGATTTCGAGATAAACGAGATTCCATTCCTTGAAGATGGAACACTGGATCTTGAGATCGCCGCGAAACTTATTGAAGGCGGAACTGCGGCAATACTTGTTCAGTACCCGAATTACTTCGGGCTGATTGAGGATCTTCAACCGGTAGCTGAGTTGATTCATGAGCATAAAGGATTGCTTATTGTCGCCGCGGATCCTGTTGCGCTTCCACTTCTCCGTTCACCAGGCGATGCCGGAGCTGATATCGTTATCGGAGAAGGACAGAGTATGGGTATTCCGTTGTCCTATGGCGGTCCGTACATCGGTTTCATGTCGACCCGAAAAAAACTTGCGCGAAAGATGCCTGGCAGAATTATCGGAAGAACTTCCGATCGAGCTGATCAGGATGGATACGTACTGACTCTTCAGACAAGAGAACAGCATATACGCAGGGAAAAGGCTACAAGTAATATCTGCTCAAATCAAGCTCTGATGGCCCTTGCGAATACAGTCTATCTATCTTTGATGGGTGAGAAGGGATTCAGGGAAGTATCGAACCAGTGTTTCCAGAAAAGTCATTACCTTCAGCAGAAGCTGCTGGAAATTCCAGGTGTGAGCAGCATATTTGCAGATACACCTTTCTTCAGAGAGTTCGCTGTCTCATTTCCCGTCTCATCGTTGGAGATTCATGATCGTCTGATGGAGAAAGGTTTTCTGGCAGGACTTCCCATTGTTGAACTCGGTGAGGGAGTTATGCTGATAACCGTAACTGAAAAACGGACAAAAGAGGAGATGGATCTATATGTGAAATTCGCTTCTGAGATCTGCGGGAGGATGGAATAATGAAAACCATTTTCGAAATGAGCAGTCCCGACAGAATCGGTTCTTCTCTTCCCCTGCTTGATGTACCTGCCTCCTCGAGTGTTCCCCCGAATCTCGAAAGGAGTGGGAAAATCGGCCTTCCTGAGGTAACGGAAGGCCAGGTCATGCGGCATTTCGTGAACCTGAGCACCATGAATTACCATGTGGATAAGGGCATGTACCCGCTCGGTTCCTGCACTATGAAATACAACCCTAAGCACTTCGAGAATCTTGCCAGATTATCGGGACTCTCAGGAATACACCCGCTTGTTCCTGAAGCCATGGCTGCGGGAACTCTTGAAATAATGTATAAACTTGAAGGATTTCTCTGCGAGATAACCGGCTTTGAAGGGGCGTCTCTTCAGCCTGCCGCCGGTGCGCAGGGAGAGTTCTGTGGCTTAATGCTTATAAAGAGCTACCTTGAAAGCATAGGAGAAAAACACAGAAACGAAGTTCTCATGCCTGATTCCGCTCATGGCACGAATCCTGCAACTTCAACTCTGGCTGATTGCGTGATCATTGGAGTGAAGTCTAACGAATTCGGCGAGGTTGATCCTGATGACCTTCGGGAGAAGGCCGGCCCGAATACGGTCGCGTTCATGCTGACCAATCCGAATACTCTCGGTCTTTTTGAATCAAGAATAGAGGAACTTACCTCGATTGTTCATGAGGCCGGTGGATTCAATTACATGGATGGCGCCAACATGAACGCCCTTCTGGGAGTTGCCAGGCCTGGTGATATGGGGTTTGATGTCTGTCATCTCAACTTGCATAAAACTTTTGCCACTCCCCATGGAGGAGGAGGTCCCGGTGCCGGACCTGTGACATGCACAGCGGAACTTGCTCAATTCCTTCCCGAGCCGGTGGTGATTCAGAATGAGGACGGAAGCTACTCACTGAGTAAAAAGCAGAATTCATTTGGAAGACTGCTGGCGTTCTACGGCAATACAGGTGTACTTTACAAAGCTTTCGCTTATATCAGAACCCTTGGCGCTGCCGGACTCAGAGAAGTAACTGAGAACGCTTTGATAAACGCTAATTACCTGAAAGCGAGACTCGAGGAGTATTTTGATATCCCCTTCAATAATGGCCCCTGCATGCATGAATTCGTTCTCTCCGGAGACAGACAGGCGGAAAAGGGTGTAAAAACGCTGGATATGGCGAAGAGGCTTCTTGATTACGGTTTTCACGCTCCAACAGTATATTTTCCGCTGATTGTGCATGAAGCGATGATGATAGAACCTACGGAAACTGAAGGGCTTGAGGATCTCGATGCTTTTGCTGAGGCCATGATTTCCATTTCAAAAGAATGTGATGAAAAACCATACCTTGTTACAGATGCGCCGGTGAACACACCGGTTCTCAGACTGAACGAAGTACAGGCAGTCAAGGAACTTTGTATCGTGGAACCTCTGGATGAAGAGGGATAATGACAGATACGACTGAAAAACCCGAAGCGGTACTTGAATGGATTTCCCATCCTGCCGGTGAGCGCCCCTGGGCAACGGTAGCGTATGTCTCAATCATTCTGCTTGCCGGTTTGCTGGCAGCTGTGATCATGGGAAATAATCTCTGGTGGGGACTTGTGTTTGCTTTCGTACTGTTTCTCTCAGGGTGGACGTATTTTCTTCCTATAAGATTCAGGATGGGCGATGAGGGTGTAAGTAAAAAGTCTCTCTTCGGTACGGAACGTATGACCTGGACACAGGTCAGGAGTATTGTTCCGGATAAGTACGGTGTTCTTCTGAGTCCATTTCCACAGCCAACCAGACTGGCGAAATTCAGGGGAATGTCAGTGCAGTTTTCAGAAAACAGAGAGGAAGTTCTTGAATACATCAGGACATATGCCACCGGGTAGCCACGATCTCATTGATCTCGAGGGCAACGAGGATTACTCGGAACTCATGGAGAAAATCGCAAAAGGCATCGTGCAGAGGCAATTGACGGTACCGGCGATAATATTCCTCGAGTCGATTAAACCGTTGTCGTTTCTGGGGAATCAGATGCTTATATTCGCTAATCCGGTTATTTCACTTGTGGTTCAATCCGGGAATTACTACAAGTTCATCCGGATGATCGAAAACAGGGAAAATATTGAGAAGCTTACGATTATGATTGAAGAAGAAAATGCTCGTGATGTTAACAGCCGCAGGGAGTTGAAGGAGACTCGCCGGAAGGATAAACGGAGCAGAAAGACCTTCTGGAGTCGGCTCATGCACAGGAGCAAGGACATCAATACAGAAGAAGGAGGTTAATGGCGGTGGCCGATAAAGAAATCACCAGAATTATGGCGACGGACTGCGGCAGTACCACTACAAAAGCCATTCTCATCGAAAAAAGGGACGGTGAGTATCGTCTCATCCGAAGGGGAGAAGCCCCAACCACTGTCGAGGCTCCCGCTGAAGATGTAACCAAAGGTGTGCTGAACGCGGTAGGTGAAATCGAAGATCTCGAAGGACGCAAATTCCTGAAGGCTGACGGAAGTACTATTCTGGTTTCTCCCGACAGCCCTGATGGAGTGGATATCTATATGTCCACTTCTTCCGCCGGAGGCGGTCTTCAGATGACCGTGGCCGGAGTTGTCAAGTCAATGACCGGCGAAAGCGCCCAGCGTGCCGCTCTCGGCGCAGGCGCTATTGTCATGGATGTGGTTGCATCCAACGACGGCAGGCTTGCGCATGAGAAGGTTGCGGACATCAGACGGTTGAGACCGGATATGATCCTTCTCTCAGGCGGCATCGACGGCGGCACGATCGATCACGTAGTTGAACTTGCTGAAATCATAAAAGCTGCCGATCCAAAACCCAGATTCGGCGTAGGCTATAAGCTTCCTGTCATCTATGCAGGAAATAAAGACGCTGCCGGAGAAGTCGCAAAAGAGCTCGGGAATCAGGTTGAATTGAAGATAGTGGATAATCTTCGACCTGTTCTTGAAAGAGAAAATCTCGGTCCTGCAAGGGACCTAATTCATGAACTGTTCATGGAACATGTCATGGCTCAGGCTCCCGGCTATCCAAGGTTGATGGAGTGGGCAGGGCATTACGCTGACGGTAAATGGAAGCAGGTTCCCATCATGCCCACTCCAGGCGCTGTGGGAAAACTGATCGAGATCGTAGCGAAGAATGAGAATATCGAAGTGATGGGTGTTGATATAGGCGGTGCGACAACGGATGTCTTCAGCGTTTTCACAAGTGGAGACGAAACTGTTTTCAACCGAACCGTATCCGCAAATCTGGGTCTGAGTTACAGTGTATCCAATGTTCTTGCAAGCGCAGGATTTGACAATGTCATGAGATGGGTTCCTTTCCACATGGATGAGGCAGATCTCAGAAACAGGATCAGAAACAAGATGATCCGCCCGACGACCATTCCGCAAATGCTGAAAGAACTTATTGTCGAGCAGGCCATTGCGAGAGAGGCTCTCAGGCTTGCACTGGTGCAGCATAAGGAACTGGCTACCGGCCTGAAGGGTATCGCCCAGGAGAGAACAATTGGCGATGCCTTCGAGCAGACACAAACCGGAGCAACTCTGGTAAATATGATGAACCTCGATCTGCTCATAGGATCCGGAGGAGTTCTTTCTCACGCACCGAGAAGAAGCCAGGCCGCTCTCATGGTCATAGATGCCTTCCTTCCCGAGGGAGTACCGATGCTGGCGGTGGACTCGATTTTCATGATGCCTCAGCTCGGTGTACTGTCAGAAGTACTGCCACAGGCTGCCACAGAGGTATTCGATAAAGATTGCCTTATACGACTCGGGTCCTGTGTGGCTCCTTCCGGACAGCTGAAGAAAACGGACATTCTTGCCGATGTCAGTCTTTCGATGCCTGATGGATCATCAAAGGAACTTCAGATAGAGCGTGGAAAAATGTTCGTTCTGCCCCTTGGAGTCGGAGAGAAGGTTCAAGCTGTGATCAAACCGGCGAAGAACCTTGATATCGGTTCCGGTCCCGGTGTCGAATGGACCGGCGAACTCGAAGGTGGTGTGGTCGGTCTGGTATGCGACGGAAGAGGG